>DATMFE010000427.1:0-1978 GCA_035556295.1 Ureibacillus sp. | reverse complement strand
TGTTCATTTGCGCAACATTTTTATCACATCGGATAAAGAAGTGAAAATTATTGATGTGGCTCGATTTAGACAAGTGAAAGTTTGTACTCAATGGGAAGATTTAAAAAGTGCATTTTATTGTTATTATAAAAAGCCGTATTTCCCAAAGAAAATTCCTGAATTTATGTTGAATAGTATTGCAGCTCTGTATAAGAAAAATCTTCTTAAAGTCAATCGTGCAAGAAGCTCCGAATTTTATCAGCGATGAGAAAGGCTTATTCTAGTGTACAAGGAGAGAAGAGAATGAAAAAAAAGATACTAGCTTTTGGAATGATGGGAATGGTGTTTCTAAGTGGTTGTTCCTTACTTGGAGAGGTAAATGATTCTTTAGAGTATGCGAATGCGACGACAGAATATATGAACACGGCACAAGATTTTGCGAATGAAGTACCAGAACTAGCTAACAATGCAGTCGCAAGCGAAGAAGCGAGACAACAGCTAGAAGAAGAACTTACTCTTATGAAAGAAGAAATAAATGAGTTTAATAATATCGAAGCCCCTGCTGTTGCGGAAGATCTTCATGCTCAGATTGTCAGCACCAATGAAAAGTTAGAAGAAGGGATTGACCTATATTTAACAAATATTGAAAATGGTCAGTTGGATCCCGCTATACTAGAGAACTCGGAAATTTTAACAACCGTAAATGAAGTTTCAAGTTTGATGGAGCAAATTGAGAAATTAACGAATTGATTGTAGAATGTATAATTTGTTTTATCGAATGAGTTTGAACTCATTCGATAAAAGTGCGACGAGGTTATCAGGCATAATCATTACCTGATGCCTTTTTTTATATTCTCTCTCCTTCTTTAATGAATTATGGTACATTTTTTATATCGATTTACAAAAATAGGAGAATAACATGAAGAAAGTAACGAAGTTTATGAAACAACCATGGTTTCTCGGTATTCTAGTGTTTGTCATGGCTATAGTCGTCATTTGGAATATACCAATTGAGAAAAGAAAATATGGGTTTTCACAAAGTGGTTTAGCTACGGACTATACAGGTCTGCTGCCTGAGCGAATTGAAAAAGTTGTGAATGTCCACAATCGAAACGAACTACAAAGAATCGTTCAAGAAGCTAATAAAAAGGGCAAGCATATTTCTATCGCTGGATTACAGCATTCTCAAGGTGGACATACCTATTATAAGGATGGAATTGTACTTGATATGCGAGGGTTCAATCGTATATTAGAGGTCGATAAGCAAGCTAAAACAGTTCGAGTAGAGAGTGGAGCTAGTTGGGAAGATGTTCAGGAAGCTGTCACTCCGTATGGTTTAGCGTTACAAGTTACACAATCACAATCCATTTTTACGATTGGAGGTTCCTTATCTGTTAATGCTCATGGAAGAGATATTCGCTTTGGTCCAATGGCTGAAACGGTTCGTGAAATGACGGTATTAACTCCAACAGGAGACATAAAGCAGCTAACACGTGATGATTCAGAAGAATGGATAACATACATATTAGGGGGCTATGGATTATTCGGTGTTATTTTAGATGTAACTCTAAATCTTACGGAAAATGAAGTATACACCATTCATACGGAAAAAATAGAGATGGAAAAGTATGAGTCGTATCTTCATAGAGTGCTAGAAAATCAAAATATTGCGATGCACTATGCAAGAATAAGTGTAGCACCGAGCACATTTTTAGATGAAATGTATGTGATCGATTATAACAAAATAAGAAAACAGGATAATACAACGTCGCTCAAAGAAGAAGAAGGGGTTCGAGTCAGTAAGTTTGCTCTTGATTTAGGAAGAAAAGGGGGCAAGCTGGAGGATGTATTTTGGGAATCGCAAAGGCTGTATATCAATTCAATTGATGGTAAAACGATTACACGTAATAATGCTATGCGTTCAGAATCTACATTTATGGAATTTACTACGCCTGGTAGAGTGGAGGTTTTACAAGAGTTTTTTATTCCAGTTGATTCA
>DATMFE010000426.1:0-1874 GCA_035556295.1 Ureibacillus sp. | reverse complement strand
AGATGAATCCCTCCTAATAGATGGTGGTTCATCAATAGGGTGTCCAATAATCACAGATACATAAAGGAATTAAATGACTTCGGTTAAGAATCCGCGTAGCTCTGCTGCTTCTTCTTCAGTTAGTTGAAAGGCTTGTTCAAGGTATCCTTCTTCTTCTAAGTCATCGTGTCCGATAATGGCAAAACGATTGCTTTGTAAATTTAGGACTAATTTTTTGCCATAGAACCGGTCAGTCATTGTAATAGCTAAATCAAAGCGGGATTCTTCCCCCATAAAGCTCACAAATCGTGTCTTTGTATCGATTAAATCGTTGTATAAATAAAAACGCTCTCCCACATGCATTCTCCCTTCAACATTTTATTTCTTCGTTTCATCATAACAAAATCTAAATAATAGTGAAATGTGTACATAAAGAAGATAGCTGTATCTTTTTGATGACCTTATGAAATTTTTGTGGAGGAAGGAACATCTAATAGTCGATATTTTCGACAAGATTTCTTTATTTAAGACAAAATATGATAAGATATAGGTAATATAGCCCAGGTGGAAGGGATGGGAAATATGTCGCTGAATGATAAGAAAGGTTATAAATCACTAGGAAAGTGGCTTAAACTGTTTAGTCCATTGTCTAGGCTGCGCTTCTATCCACCTCAGTTCATTGTGAGGAATCCAATGATACAAGCAGTAAACGTATCATTTTCACAAGGATATGAAGTAGCCGTCATTGTGTTTGATATTCAAGATGTACTTCAATTCAAAGAAGAAATGGGTAAACAGCAATATGATACCTATATCAAACAGTTAAAAAGGGCATTCAAAGAAGCAATTGTAGATAGAATACCGAAAGAAGATATTCTTATTTTGCATGATTATAGCAGCGATAACGTTACCTTCCTTATGCGGACAGATTGTACGGAGAAAAAGTCACGTGAACTGGATGAAATCATTTATAGGATTACAGCAAGCGTTCAAGAACATTTGCAAAGGATTAGTCCTCAATGTAAGTCCTCGTTTATAACCGGCTATATGTTTGTTGAGAAGAGCCAGTATCCAACTGAACATGCTGTGAATAGAGCCTATAAGCAAGCGGTTATAATGACGGAAGAAAAGAGGAAAGCTGGATTTAGTGGATTAATGATGACGATGGATGACATTATTTCTGATCAACATATTCGATTGATGGTACAACCTATAGTTGAAGTAGCTACGAATCAGATGAAAGCTCATGAAGTGCTTACCCGTGGGCCAGCCGGGACAGATTTAGAAAATCCGTTAGCCTTATTCTCAGCGGCCAGGCAAACAGGGAGACTCTATGAATTAGAGCAAATCGTACTAGAAAAAACGTTTAGACAGGTTTCAGAAAATGATTTATTGAAGCAAGTATTTATTAATCTTACACCTGTTACAATTGAGAATTTACGCTTTCCAACAGACATTAAGGCGATGTTAGACAAGTATCCGAGTATTTCAGCTGAGCAATTTGTTCTTGAAATTACGGAGCGGGAGGCCATTAATCATATAGATTATTTTATTGCCAATATTCAAAGCTTAAGGCAATTAGGTTTTCAAATTGCTGTCGATGATACAGGCGCAGGTTATTCAAATTTAAATACTATTATTGAAATTATGCCGGATATTATTAAAATTGATCGCTCTGTTATTCAAAATATTGATAGTAGTACCGTAAAAGAGTCGATGTTAAAGGGACTTTTATTAATTGCGAAGGAAACAGGTTCGATTGTTGTAGCTGAAGGAATTGAGAGTAAAGGGGAAGCTATGGTATTATCAAAGAATAATGTTGATTTGGCACAAGGATATTTCTACGCAAGACCTACAGGTGTGGAGAAACTTAAAGTGTCATCTTAGAATAGAAA
>DATMFE010000425.1:0-1921 GCA_035556295.1 Ureibacillus sp. | reverse complement strand
CTACGATCAAAACCTCATCAAATATTGCCTAAACAGTATTTATGCCACGAATGGTATCATCCATATAAATCAATTGGCATCCGACACCGGATATTCAAGTAGATACCTACAAAGGAAATTCGAAGAATATATCGGCTTCTCACCCAAACAATTGTGTCAGATTATTCGATTGCAATACACCATTCAAGAACTGATTCACCGTAATCAACTATTAAATACAGTCATTGATGATTTTAGTTTCTATGATAAATCTCATTTTTACAAAGGCTTCAAAAAATATATGAATCTAACGCCCAAACAATATATTAATACATACAAGTCAGTCAGCTACTCTTAATTTAAATTATAAGCACCAATCGAAAGAGGATATGTTTCAGTAGCTATTCCCATCTAAAAAAGAAATCGATTGAAATCCACTTTTGAGGAGGCCATAACATGCCTACTTTAGTTAGTTTGCTGATGGTAATTGGATATAGCCTATATTTTTCGTTCTCCAGCTATCCAACAAACTGCAAAGAAAATCACTCATGGGTCAAATGCATTCCGATGATTCTCGGAATGACAAGCAGTTTAACAGTCGGTTTAGTAATTGGTACCTGGATGCCAGATCGACTTGCGGTCACAACTATTCTATCAATCGTTTTAAGCAGCATCCTCGGTAGTTTCATAGGAAGAAAATTTGGAATAAATGGATTTATCGAAGCACAATCTTCAAGTTTAATGGGGGCCATGATGGGAGCGATGCTAGGCGTCATGCTGGAGCCAAATGAAGTAAACATTATGATTATCGCCATGGATCTTATTTTTCTTATCAGTGTTTTTTCAATCCTACTCGGATTGGCAAATCATCAGTTGGAGAAAAAGAAACCTATTTTAAAAAGTAAATCGGCGTCCTTTTATGTGTTTTTCCTTATAAATGTTTGTTTGATCTGTTTTCTCCCCATTCTGCAAACCATCGATACGAAGGGGACGACTGATAAAATTGATTCATCGGAACATAGTCATCATCATTAACATTGTTGGAATTCCGCATTCTATAAGCTTAGTAAAGCTCTTCTCACTATGTAATGAAATTCAAAGAAAACAACCTTTATTCTTAAAAATAAAAGTTGTTTTCTTGTTTCATTCCCATAAAACTTCAGAGCTCGCCGCTAGCTAAATTCAAAGATTCTGCACACTAGTGCTTCCATCTCCTTTGGTCTAAGACCCTAGTAAAGATGGTTATATAGAGTTATCCCTTGTTAAAAAATTTTAATAACTAAAATTAAAAATGCAGTTTTGATTTCAGTTACGTACATAAAAAATAACATCCTATTTGGATGCTAAGTTTAATCCTGCTCTATTTCATTCTAACTCTATAATTACTCTTTTTCACTTTAAACACAAATTTATACGAAATAATCCCTGCGTCTTCTTTAGTATTATCCACTACATATCCTAAATAACCTGCATTCCAAGCTTCTTTATCCTTGTCAACTAGAACAATCATCATTTCTTTATTAAGTTTAGAATCAAGTCGTTCATAATGCTTAATGAATGTGTCAATTTTCGTTTGATCTTTAAATTCAGTTTCTCTTAATACTTGACCTGAGTATGCGTTTATATTTTGCATGATATATTTCATCTAACAACCTCCTATCCACCATATATTAACATAAATTGTAAAATGTTTTTGGATATAGGGTTAATTGTCACTAAAATTACATATAGAGGACATAATTTTAATCAAAAGAATTTGAGTAAAAACACACCAAAATGGAGGAAAACAAGCTGTTATAAGGTAATTTGAAAACAGCGAACAAACGTTTTATAATATACCTTATAAAATAACAGATCAATTGAATTAATTATGGAGGAAATTCATATGTATGTAACAATTTCAGATTTCATTAAAGAATGGAATAGAGAGGCAATGCTAACT
>DATMFE010000424.1:0-3756 GCA_035556295.1 Ureibacillus sp. | reverse complement strand
CAGATTCTGTATTTGGTGCTATTTCTGCAGGTGCTCTTGACGGAGGAAGAGTTGCTCTGATTGTAGCAGCCATGCTAGTAGCGTATGTAGGTTTAATGGCTCTGATCAACGCTGCATTTGCTGGCGCAATTGGGATTTCTTTCACTGAAATTCTTGGATACATCTTTGCACCTGTTGCCTTTATTATGGGTGTTCCTTCAAGCGAGATTGTAACAGCTGGTTCCATTATGGGAACAAAGTTAGCAACAAATGAATTTGTTGCCATGCTTCAATTACAACCTATGATTGAAACGTTGAATCCTAAAACAGTGGGAATCATCTCTACATTCTTGGTTTCATTTGCTAATTTTAGTTCGATCGGTATCATCAGTGGTTCTATTCAAGCAATCAACAGAGAAAAGGCGAATATTGTTGAAAAGTTCGGTTTAAAAATGCTATTAGCTGCAACACTGGCTTCTATTCTTACAGCAACAATTGTAGGATTGTTTATTTAATAAACAAAGGCTGTCCCAAAAGTTGATCTTCATCGACTTTTGGGACAGCCTTTTAACTTCATAGCTATGAAGTCACGCTCATATAATTCACATACTTTAACTAAATAGTCTGCCATTCATTTCAAACGAAAGGAGGCCCCTTCAGCTCCTTCCATACGAAACAACTGCACTCTATAATAAATTGCCTCTTTAATGTCCATTTGTTTTTCATAGGTCTTGCAAGGATTTTATTATTCCTAACAGAATTTATATCATTTTGGAAGGTACAAGGTGTCTAGCTCCCGACTCCTTGCACTTTTCTTATCTACAGCTTAATTACAACTTCAAGATTTGACGCCTTCTCAATATCATGACTATGGTCGTTACAATACACACTAATCCCATTATACTCCTTGCATATAGAACTCATGCCTGCTGCGTAGCAAATAACATCGATAAGGATCGTACCTAAAGGAATAAGGCCTCTATTCGCTGATGAGGTTGCTTTTATTCCGCTTCCTTTATCACAATCATGTAGATTGGCACTTATATAACTCTTCAAATATGCATAAAAAGAACGTCACATATTCTAACACAAATAAAGATTTAAAATAGGATTATCAGTATGATATTAGTATAGATTACATTGAGGAAAGGAAGATTCCTATGAAAATGTTTATGAATGCTTTTAAAAAGAATGCCTCGTGTATTATTGAAACCGCTTATCTTTATATACTATTCTTACTTGTGGAATTACAAACTACTACTGGTAATGCTATAAAGTTAAAATAAATTCTTCATTATTTCAATGACTTGTTTATATAGAACCCTAAACCTCTAGTATCATAGATAAAACTCCTCTTTATTTATATAAACAAAATGCCCAACTGATAAAAAATCAACTGGGCATTTTGTTTATATCCATTAATTTTTAATGTGCTGAACTCTTTTTAATGTTACTACCTAGAACAGCCGCAATAATAGCATTAATTGTAAACCTGACGATTTGTTGAACTTCTTTTAAAACACATTTTTTCTTTGTTACGACCACTGATATTATACCTTCCTCTATTAAAAAAGTATTATATATTTCATTAAATATTTATAGAGGAATCGTTTTTCTTTCTATTAAATTTTATTTCATAATACATTGTAAAGCCGATTAATACTGGAACAAGAATACATGTCGGCAACAGCCATAAAAGCAGGCTTGAAGATTGAATGTTTAATAATCTTGGAGCTCCAAATACAGTAAAGGCCGTAACTGTTGAGATACTGCAAGCAATCATTCCTCCAAAATGTTCAAATAGCCAGTGCATCTTTTTCACCGGTTTACGCAACCAATAATTTAATTGGATTCCGCCTAATAAAAGACCTAGTAAAGGAAAATAAGTGATAAGTGCTGAATCAATGGTTATACCATATATCCCAACCCCAATACCTGAAGAAAGCAACAATAGACTGACAAGAAGATCAATTACTTTACGATGCGTATCTTTTCTCTTTTTAAATCGGAGTACACGTATTCCGTACCATGCAGATGCACCACTCAGAATAGAAATAAATATTAAGAACCAAGAAAAAGAAATTCTATCAGCATCCGCCTGATTATCGAAAAACACTCGATATACCCCCATATAAAAGGCTGAAATGGCAACTGCGCCCATAGCATATACATAAATCCACCCGATAAGGTTATGAACTTTACCTCCTTTTTTGGTAACCATAGGTATCCAAAAAAGGACTAGCGCTACAAATCCCGCCACGATATGTACGATTCTAAACAGCGAAAAAATCTCCATTATACATCCCCTTCTGATTTTTAATTCTTTACAACATTCATACATCAAAAAAGCACATAAAATTACTCCCTTAATATAACATGTAAAATAAACCCTTAACTATTTTATATTGTTAAAAATATAATATGATTTTTGATGTATTTATTGGTGATAGTTATTTTATATATTCTATCGATATCAATTATGAAATATATGATATTTTTATACCTGTTCTACAAGGATAAACGGATAAGCGAACAGTCTAAGAAAAGAAAAACCCAGGATACTTAAGCATCCTGAGTTTTATAATAGCTCCCTTAAAATCAATTATTTAACTTCTACCACAAAAGGATACACAGTTACTTTTCCATCTTGTTGAAATTCCGCCCAGATTTTGTAAATACCAGGATGCGGAAATTGAGTTTCGAAGATTGGATCATGTTTATTTAGTGGATGGACATGTAAGTATTCTTCCGCTTGTTCATCTAAAATTACAACGTGACCAATTGCTCCTAAATAAGGCTCAAGTACAGCTTCATAAACATCGAATGTTAATGTCACAGATTCATTAGCCTTCAAATCCGTTGTTATAAGAGATACTTTGTTTTCATCAACTGTTTTAGTTAATTCTTTATCGACTTGCAATGAACCATGTGCATGTTCACTCGTTGCAGGATTGCCAACTATAAAAGGAATTGGTTGAACTTCGTATTGTAAGCTCGTTGATTTGATGTCTACAAAAGCTTTATAAGTTCCTTCTTCCAATTCGCTTGTCACTTTAAATTGACCTGGTGCTATTTCTTCAGGGTGCAAATGATGATACTGTTGTAAATGTTCATCAACGACAATAAGATGAAGAAGCTTCTCATGATTTATTTCTAAATCTGTTACAGGATTTCCCGAATCATCTTTTAGTGTTAGAAATAGCTGCTTGTTTCCTTCTTTAATTGTTACCTGTATTTCATTCTCTTTACTAGTTGTTTCGCCATGTTCGTGATTGTCTTCCTCATGCTGTTGTTTTGTTCCAGCACTAGCATGGGAATTATGTTCTTCGATTTTCTGCTCGGCTGCATTTTTCGAAGTATTGTGCTCTGCACCCTTATTTAAATCAAACGCTGCCTCATAAACAGCATACCCCGCAACAACAACGACTAGATATAAAACAGCTGAAAACACCCACTTTTTCATCGGTTTGTTTCCCCTTTATCTGAAAGTTTCACCCTTTGCAAGCGCAATGCATTTAACACCACTGACACAGAACTAAACGCCATCGCGGCTCCTGCTAACCATGGAGCTAAGAAACCAAACGCAGCAATTGGAATTCCTAATGCATTGTAGGCAAACGCCCAAAATAAGTTTTGTTTAATATTTCGCATTGTCTTTTTACTGATGTAAATGGCATCTGCAATACTACCGAGATCTCCTCGAATAAGCGTAATATCAGCTGCTTCCATCGCTACATCTGTTCCTGTTCCGATTGCCATTCCAATATGCGCCGTCGC
>DATMFE010000423.1:0-1822 GCA_035556295.1 Ureibacillus sp. | reverse complement strand
GCACTAATATTTCTCATTCCACCTGTAAAAGCTACAGATACGGCTACATCTCTATTCCACTTAAATGCCCTAGCAGTAATCCAGCTCAAGAAATATCCTGTAATAGCAATGATAACAACGGTACCTGCAATAAAGACAATTCTCCCATTCATTTCTCTAAAATAATGCGATACAATACCGCCATTAATCATAACAATCGTAGCAATCCCCAATTTTGAAAAAACGGCTAGTTTCGCTCCTAATATAGGCTGTATTCTCCCTTTAGTCATATGGTTCAGACACATGGCCAATACAGAAGGAATAACAATCATAAGAATTAAATCCGTCATTAGTTTATACGTATCTATTTCCACGTGTTGTACCGTAATAATCGATAAACTAAGCGGTACAATAATCGGTGACAGAAGTGTGTCTAATAATATAATAGAAAGAGCAACTGGGACACTCCCTTTATACATAACAATCCATATGAAACTAGTAATTCCAGTTGGAATAACAACAGACAGAATTAATCCAGTCATTGTGTCAAAATCACCAGCAAATAAAAGATGACCGATTCCCCAAGCGATACCTGGCATAATCACATGTAATATCATCATTACTATTATGATTGGAAATGGATTATGTAGAGCCATTGTTAATTGTTTAAAATTAGACCCGAGACTCCCAGAGAAAGTCATTACAGCGAATATCCAAGGTATAAGAAATTTAACTTCTTGCATAGAATCCCCAATAAAAATACCAATTAATAAACTTGAAGGTATCATAATGGGTAAAAATTTCCCTAAAATACTATTTAATTTGTCAAACATCCTTTTTCATCTCAATCATCCATCCCTTTAGTAGACTAACTTATTACAGCACTTTACTTCTAGATTACTAATAAACTCCGGCTCTTTCCCCCACGTGCCATATTAATACGCATCCACCTCCATCTCACTCCAAAGTTTTAGACGCTTTGCGACCTCTTGAGCAATCTTAACCATTCCCTCACTTTACATTTATCCATTTAAACTATTATAAGACTATATACCACTTTTACAAAAAGTGGAACATTTTCATTTGAAAAACCGTTCCCTTAAACTTTTCTTTTGATAATGGAAATTAACACTGCTACTGACACTTAGTCATTTGTCAACGAAGCAACTAACTGCAGTTGCACACACCTCGTCTATACTTTTCTACTAATTTTAATACAGATTTTATAAAAGCAGCCGTTGATATAGAACAAGCTAATCGTGAAATTAATCGAAAATACCTAAAACATTAAAAACGAAAAAAAAGCTGAAACCCTTAACATCCAAGAATCCCCGCTGTGCCAGCTTTCCAAACTATTTTTCTATTAAAAAGAAGCACACCACCAACTCCAAATTCAGAATCATGACATTCAATATTTACTGTCGTCCCTTTCACAGACTTTATAATTAAAGTGGAGAGCCAAGTAGTCTCTCCACTAATTAATGAGGATTCTATTCATTAAATGAAACGGGAGAGCCAGTTGAAGTATGTTGATTCACCCAGTCAAGCGATACTTTGGAAACATCTTGCCAGTCAGGTATTTCTGATTTATGCTTCTCTACCCAACTCATACAATATTGCGGGTCGATATTATTTTCCTGGCATTGTTCTAAGAACGACTGAATGTTTGAATCTGTACAATTTTCCCATGTGCCACAAGTAGTTGTAAAAAGAGTCTCCATTTTCGTTTGTATATCAAGTTCCTTATCATTAACCATGATTGACTCCTCCTTTTATTAAAAATAAGATAAGCATGTTGGCATTAACAACATTAAGTATGTGCAAAGGATTATTTATGCCGTTG
>DATMFE010000422.1:0-4465 GCA_035556295.1 Ureibacillus sp. | reverse complement strand
AAAAATGATAAGTTGGCAGAAGATCAATATTTAGCATCCTTAATTGATCGAAATGAACATTTTTTAGCAGAAAAGAAATTTATTATTCGGCAGGATATGCAAGTGTACAGCGAAAAAAAACTGACAGATTTATATCAGTATTCAAGTGATAATGGGTATACGGATTTTTGGAGACCCCAAAATATCTGTATGTAGAAGAGTTTATTGTTTATGAATTTAGTAAGTAGATTTATTAATAACGTTACAATTTAAATTGATTGTTATAATATTTTTTATGAGTTAAAGCATCAAACCACTTGGAGTTTTCCTAACATCCAAGTGGTTTTTATTTTTTTCTCTTATAAATCTAATCTATCCACTCGGCTAAGTAAGTCTTGTGCAAAATTTGTATAGGCTGATTTTGTTTTTTCGTAGGTTGCTCTATTTCCCCTTATTGTACTTGCATCTTTCTGTTCTAGAAATTCACAAAATGGAACTTGCCAGATAGGTAATTTATATTTTTGTGCCATTCCTGGTAAAGTATTGTGAGAATGCATTACTTCTTTCATTCCAATTGGATTTTTTCTCATTTCTTCATTTAAATGTTCATATACCTCTGGGTGAATATATTTTTTAATCGTGGAAGGAATTTGAATGACATAGTTATAATGCGCTTGGGCTAAATCAAGACGATCTTTTGCACCAGAGTATTTCTTTGCGTTATAAATAGTGAAACCTAAAAATCTAACAAATTTTGTTGGCAGCATACTTTTTCTATTGTCAGTAAGTCTACTATTGATTAAATCAAAATCTTTTTTCCATTCGTTTAATGAACTGCCTATATTTCTAATACCGTATAATGAAAACATATCTGGCATACAAGGGATTAGAAAACCATCTGCAGTAGATATAATGGTTTTGTTTAAAGGACTTAGACTTGGAGATGTATCTACAATAACAAAGTCAAAATTTTCTCTTTTAGAATAAACAGAAGCGATGGAACGAATTTTCGTAATGGTCCTTATGGCCAAAGGTTCTCCTTTATATGAATCACTCCATCTGCCGGATATTTTTTCTTCAAACTTATGTAATGTTAACCTTCCGGGAATAAGATGCAAATTATCAGCTAATTTTAAAGATGGAGGTAAGGTTTCTAATTCTCCAGTTCCCTCTTCAGTAGGTTTTAGTAAATAATGAATAGTCCTTGGTTCATTATTAATATCATGGAATTCTTCTTTAGAGATACTATCTCTAGCAAAATCAAAATCTTCAATAAAGGCATTTTCTCTTTCCCATATTTCATGCAAATGATCCGTTTCCATTCCGTGAATTGTTAAATTACATTGCGGGTCCAAATCAATGAGGAGAACTCGTTTTCCTAAGTCGGCAAGAGCATGTGCTAAGTGAAAGGTTAAGTTTGTTTTTCCTACACCGCCTTTATTGTTAAAAATAGAGATTATTTTCATTTATTTAGCCCCTTTTCAGTAATTTTTTTATTCCTTCTAGAAATTAAAGTACTCTTTATATTACAAGAGTTTTATAGAAGAACGGTGTATATCTAAAAGGTCCTGTATCCAATTTATTCGGTAAAACTAAAATATATTTCATGAATTTATTCTTTTTATTTTTTAAAAAAATCTTGAATACAGTGCATAAAACACTGATGAATTGATTGGGGAGTAAAGATAATTTATATGTTTTGCAGTTAGAAAAGGAAGAGTAATTAGTATTGTTTAGTTGAAGGTTACGCTGATACAAAGCATATAAATTACTTGAATTTAAAAGTTTAGGTGTCAGGCAGAGCGACCGAGCCTAGGTTGCAACATATAGTGGGTGGGAACCCCACCGAGGAAGAACTAGCCATTCACTCGTAGCGAGTCTTGGAGGAACAGGGGTAACTCTGTTCTTTAAGCGTAGACAGTTAGGAAATGGGCCGAAAGCCGTAAGGTTGAAGGGATAGAGCTTCGAAATACTTAATCTAAGGGGGCAGATGTCTTTGCCTGTACAGAATGCAATATCTTTATTTTCGATAAGGCGAGAAAGTAGAGACCCCTTCGGAGTCGTTGACCTTGGCACGTTTTACATCGATATGTTGTAGCAACTCGGGAGATCCTGTTTGGTCTTTCAATAACTTGAGAGTATGGTAAAACAAGCGATAAAAAGTGAGGATACCAAATGCCAACAGGAAGTCGGATAGTTGTGTAGTACCAATGAAGTTGGGTAATGCCGATGGAGGAAAGACAACTACCTTATTATCGCCCTTATTAGGGAAACATTTACTACACTCGGAGGTAGGATTATAAGTGGAAACTAAACTACTAAGGATAGCAGAAGTTGCTAAGAAAGACCCAGAGATGAAATTCACTTCACTAGTACATCTACTAAATGAAGAAACTCTTAAACAATGTCACTTCGAACTTCCAAATAATAAAGCAACTGGTGTGAATCAGACAACAAAGGAAGAATACGGAGAAAACCTAGAAGAGAATATCTCTAATCTTGTTTTGCGAATGAAGAAGAATGGCTACAAGCCTGCCCCGGTAAGAAGAACCTATATTGGGAAACCAGGAACAAACAAGAAAAGACCGCTAGGTATTCCAGAACATGAAGACAAAATGGTTCAAAGAGGAATAGCGAAAATCTTAAATGCAATTTATGAACAAGATTTTCTGGATAGTTCCTTCGGCTTTCGACCGAATCGAAACTGTCATGACGCTCTGAAAATACTTAATCGGTACATTGAGAAGAGATATATCAATTTTATAGTAGACGCTGATATAAAGGGATTCTTTGATAATGTAGACCACAAATGGATGATGGAATTCTTAAACCATCGAATTTCTGACCCAAATCTTTTGAGATTGATAGCTAGATTTTTAAAAGGTGGGTACATGGAACAAGGTAAAATTTACAACACAGACTTCGGCACTCCGCAAGGCGGTGTCATCTCACCGATTCTGGCGAATGTCTATCTCCATTATGTACTAGACCTTTGGTTTGAGAAAACGGTAAGAAAGCAATGTAAAGGACAAGCGTATATAGTCCGTTATGCAGATGATTTTGTTTGTTGTTTTCAATATGAAGAAGACGCACATAATTTCTACAAAGCATTGATTATGCGTTTGGGGATGTTTAATCTTGAAATCGCTGAGGACAAAACCAAGATAATACCTTTCGGTAGATTTGCGGAAGAAAACTGCAAAAGGAAGGGAAATGGTAAGCCATCAACTTTCGACTTCCTAGGCTTTACTCACTATTGTAGTAAGAGCCAAGACGGAAGATTTCGGGTTAAACGCAAGACCTCAAGTAAGAAAATACGTGCGAAACTTAAAGAATGTAAAGAATGGCTTAAAGCCAATCGAACAATAAACATTCACGTTGTGAAAGACAGACTAAATCGCTCACTAAAAGGATATTACAACTATTACTGCATAACAGATAATACGCCCCATGTAAGAAATTTTCTAGATAAGGTTCAAACCCTTTTCTTTAAATGGATGAACAGAAGAAGTCAAAGAAAATCCTTTACATGGGACAAACTAATCCTTTTCTTACGAAGGTACCCATTCCCAACACCGAAGGTGAAAGTGAATATCTATGAATTAAGGGGCAAAATCAGCTACATTCTGTAAATGGTAATAGGGAGGAGCCGTGTGCAGTAATTCTGCCCGCACGGTTCTAGGAGGGGTGCGGAGTACAATCAGCCTAAAACTGAAAGACTCCCTCCTACTCGACCACCAAAATTACTTTTTCTCTCTTTTATTAGCATTTAATGCCGTCTTTTATTCTAGGGCGCCCCGTCAACATTTGAGAAATTTTCTGGGGGAAGAAGATATAAAACTCAAAAAAGGTGATTCTTTAAACTAATAAGGAATCACCTTTTTAAATCCATACAAAAGAAACTGATTATTGAAGCTGCTTCTCTCATATTGCATATAGCTAGTGGATTATATTTGCTGAGTAGTAATTTAAACATCAAAAAATTTAATGTTTAAGAGCTTATTGATTCATGTGTTTTTGTTTTGGGCCGGCTGGCTCTGAACCATTGCAGACAAAAAATAAATATGAGAATGGCATCAATTGCATCCCCGCCATAATACATTATCATGCTTCCGATTTCAGCCTGTGCTGCGGGGACGCCATTAGGTGGTTGAGCATAAATATATTTTGATAAGATGCCATGGCTTGCCGAAGCAATCACTAATACAATTGCTCGGTATATAAAGCTGGATCTATGCGGTGTGGGATCAATATAAATCATCGATATGGTAAATAGGTAGCCTGCGATGAAAATATGGAGATGCATGAATAAATGAAGAAGTATATTTTGCTGCATCGCTGAGTATAAGTTCGTCATATAAAGAATCCATAGTCCACCCAAATTGAGAAAAGCAGCGACAACTGGATCACTAATAGTTCGTACAGGCCAACTCTTCAGCAAATTTGAAAGACGTCTTGCTGTTTTCACATGGAGCGTTCGCCATAC
>DATMFE010000421.1:0-5025 GCA_035556295.1 Ureibacillus sp. | reverse complement strand
TATATTTATATCGCAAAACTTTTCATTTACATGGCCTTTTCAGCTATTTATTCTTTAATCTATTAAATCGATTAATTTTATATTGTTCAAAATCCCATTTCGATAAAAATTCTTTTGTAGAAAAATAGCCCGACCTATAGAGAAAATCGACTTCATCCCTATCCAAGTCAAAATCAGTAGCATTGATGTCACCTGTTGGAATTTGAATGGTCCGTTCAATTGCATCCTTGTTCAAATATCGTAAGTCATGGGCCTGAATCATTGTTTTAATTATGTTTTTAAAAAGGTGGAGGGGGGTTGGAATAACAGCATCTATGTTCACTTTGTCTTTCACAAAACGAAAGCCGAACGTTGGAAACCGAGGATTGGCCGTATCAAATAACCATATTGGGAAGTTACTAAGTAAACCGCCATCTAAAATATAAGATTTTTTGCGGTCTTTTGATTTCCAGATAACAGGACGGTAGAAAAATGGCAGAGATGCACTCATCATAACGGCGGTTGAAATTTTCAAATCAGCAGGAGTCATCCCGTAGCGGTCCAGATCATCTGGTAAAATAAGCATTTGCCCATTCGAAACATCAGAAGCAATTATTTTTAATTTATCTTTTGGAAGATCCGCAAACGTCTTAATCCCTTTATCTGTAAGAAGCGAATCCAGCCATGTTTCCAAATAATCATTTTTATAAATACCAAGATGAAACATTAGTTCTAATAAGGAGCCAAAAATAGGAATTCGATTCAAGTATGTCCTGCCTCGAAGCTTTGAAAAATCTAGTTTACTTAATTGATCTCTAATTTCATAGCTTTTATAACCGCTGGCCAAAAGTGCAGCGATGATAGCTCCCGCTGATGTTCCAGCCAATCTTTGCCATTCTACTTTTTCCTCTTCCATCGCCTGAATCGCTCCAATAAAAGCAATTCCCCTAGCCCCACCACCTTCAAAAACAGCATCTGCCTTCAATATTTTTCCACCTCCCTATTTATTCATTCATTATATATCCTACCTATTTCATTGATAATCAAATGAAAATTAATTACTCTATAATATTATCTTTATAGTATACTGCCTGTGATTATACGTCGAAAGTCATATTTCCCATTTCTTTCTACCTCATCTTTTTTAAATAGTAAAATTAAACCTTCCATGGAATATACAAAAAAATGAAGGATTAACATCCCTCATTTTTTTTTATATTTCATCGAATAGTTTTTGGTTGCTCAATACCTATTCTTGATCCGGCAATCTGACATCTTCTGTTTTTGATTCTATTACATGAACAAGTTCTTCAATAATATCGTTTAGTCTCATAATGCTGGTATCTTTTCTTAATATATTTGAAGTTTTATATATTAAAGTCATTTCTTGTTCACTCATTAATAAAGTCTTTTCTTGGTCACTCATAAAAATGCCTCCACTTTTATTAGATATCAAAAAGTCAATTGAATCTTCTTACGGTGCAAGTAATCTATGACTGAAATACATTCCACATATCTACGAGAAAGGTTTCTAATCAGAATTAATATACTGGTCTAAAATTTTTCTATAATCATTTTTAAGTGATGATTCATTAATTAATCGTGTATTTAACTCATTAGCCAATAGCAGAACAAAGTCTTTGCAGAGATTTAACTTAATAGCAGAATCAAAGGCTTCTAGCAATTGTTCAGTGCTAAGGTTATGCATACTTGCTCACTCCACTTTACTCAATTACCTACATTCAAGTAATAATATGAAGATGGAATACTCAGTTGTAAAATCGTTATTATTAAAAAAAGCAGCTTGCCTTGAAGGTAAAGCTGCTTTTTTGTGCAATTTAGGTTATCTATTAACAAAGAAAGGCACATCTTTAATAAAATGTTGTTTCTTTTAGAAATGTATATTATTTACTTGGAGCTACTAGTCCACGTACGCTATCTTCCAATCTACGAGCAATATCTTCATGCGTTTCTCTAGCTTGTTTTAAATAGTTGTCTGTTACAGATTCCCAAGCATTCAGTGCTTCATTTGTAGATTCGATGAATGCCTCGCTGCTTTGTTCTAAACGCTGCTCTGTTTTTTCAATTAATTCAAATGCAGAGTTAATTGGAGTTAAATAAAGCTCCTCTAATTTACTAGCTGCCTCATTTACTTGACTTTTTAAAGATTCAGTCAATACTTCAGTAGATTCATTTCCATTAATAACATTGTATTGGAATATCCCATTACGCAAATTGCTATTTATTGTTGTAGCTTGTTCAAAAAGACCCTTTAAAGTATTGCGGTACACTCCATTGAACTTGGTTGTTTCTTTTATAGCCTTTAAGTAAAGTTCTTGCTGTTGTTCTCTAAGTTCTCTTGTACGAGAAACTGCAGATTCAAATTGTCCCCAAAAAATATTAATAAATGAATCTGTAACATAGCTTGTTTCGTTCTGCTTTTCTACCTTTAGAACTTCCACTTTTGGTACTTCCACTTTTGAAACTTCCACTTTTTTAACCTCTCCTTTTTTAACTTCCTTTTTTAGGACTTCTTCTTTTTGATCAATCACCTTTTGGCTCATCTTCGTTCCTCCTCATTTGTTTCGTTAATTTCTCTATTTTATCCTCCATATGAAAAGGAGGAAGGTAGAGCTCGAGAAAACTCATGTACATGTTGAAGAATTTATCGAGCATGGATTGGTATTGCTCGAGTTGTATTGCATGGCCCTTTAAATAACCTTTTCCAGTATCAGTTATTGAATAACATCGTTTGGCAGGACCACTTCCATTTGTATGCCACTCTGATTGCACAAGATTGTCTTTCTCTAGTTGTCTCAATAAACGATACAAGTTTCCTTGGTCAAGAGTGTTAAAACCGAGAGCTTGAAGCTTTTGAATGAGTTCATAGCCATGAAGTGACACCCTACTAAGAAGCAATAATATAAATGGAAGGATAAATTGCTTAGATGGAGTAACATTTTTTTCATTATTGTTATTTGTCATGACTACACCTCAATAAAATTACTATAGGTGTATTTTACACATATGAGCTAGATTTCGTCAATAGCACAAAGACAAAAAATGTATAATATTTATACAATTTAATAATGAATAAATTTTATGACTATTAAAAACAGATCTGTAACAATTGCTTATGAATTAGGGGAATTGCTGTCTAACTCCCCTCTTCATTATTTCATATTTCCGTAAGTTATTATTAAAAATTATCTCATGAATTTGGAACAAATTGAATATATAGTTACAGTTACTAAAGCAGGATCATTATCAAAGGCAGCTAATCAATTAATGATTTATCCTTTGAGCGCAATCTCATTATGTAATAGGTATTACACCCTACTCTTTAATTCTTACATTTTTTCATCAGAAAAATAAGATTGACAAAACTTTGTTGAAAAACTTATACTTCAATTGTTAACCAATTAATAACTTGAGTTTACATTAAATGAATAGGGGGATATAATGCTTCGATCACACAATCAATTAAAAATGTGGATTTTGAGTGCCTTATTTGCTGCCATTATCGGCATCTTGGCTCAAGTTACAATCCCATTACCACTTGTTCCGATTACAGGACAAACACTTGCAGTTGGTTTAGCTGCGACAATTTTAGGATCTAGATACGGCACTCTTTCTGTTATTTTTTATGCCTTACTTGGGTCTATAGGCATTCCTGTTTTTAGTGGAATGTCAGGTGGATTCGGGGTGATAGTAGGTCCCACTGGGGGTTATATTATTGGCTTCATCCCAGCAGCATTTTTAACAGGCTATATTTTAGAAAAAACTAGCTTCTCTGTCATGAAAGGTATGATTGCAAATACAGTCGGTATGTTTGTCACTTTGGTTATCGGGACCATTTGGCTAAAACTTTCGGTTGATATGACTTGGACGGCTGCCTTTACTTCTGGGTTTTTACCATTTATTGTCGTTGGTTTAATTAAAGCATTTTTAGCATCATGGATTGGGATTACGGTCTATAAAAGACTTGTATCAGCAAAATTGTTATCTTCATCTAATCAAATAACTGGTTAAAATATTCGAATCAAGATAGAAAAAGGCACCTACCACAAGTAATAAGGGTAGGTGCCTTTTCTAATAACAAGAGTTTATTTAGCTGAAAAATGAAAAAGCGTTTCTACTTGTCGAACTACTTCATCTTTATCCGCCTCAACCACTTTGAAATGCTGTGGTTTATTAAACAATTCACTTATTTGTTCAGGTAATGGCTGCTTAATATCACAACGTTCGATAGACTCATTAAATTTTGCAGGATGAGCGGTTGCAAGAGTGATACAAACCTCATTTGGTTGATTACACGTTTCGTATGCTGCGACCCCGCAAGCAGTGTGTGGGTCTAATAAATACCTTGTTTCATCATAATACTTACTGATGGTTTGCAAGCATTCTTCCCCAACAACTCCATGCGCTGCAAAATCTTTTTTCACTTGATGGAGTAATTCCTCGTTAACGATGATTTTTCCGTCCGTCTTGAATTTCTCCATTAAGTCAGTCACATCTTTAGGATTTTCACCTAGCAAGTAGTACAGATAACGTTCAAAATTGCTTGCGACTTGGATATCCATAGAAGGACTATAGGTACTGCGGAATTCACCAGGCTGGTACACGCCATCACGGATAAAATCTTCTAAAATGTTATTCTCATTTGTTGCTACGATTAGTTTACCTACAGGAAGTCCCATTTTCTTGGCAAGATATCCAGCAAAAATATCTCCGAAATTACCGGTCGGCACACTGAAGTTAACACTCTCTATGTCATTCTCTTTTTTAATTTGGAAGTACGCATAGAAATAATAAACGGTCTGCGCTAAAATACGAACAAAGTTAATGGAATTAATGGCACGCAGGTGATATTTATTTTTCAGCTCGACATCTGCAAACAATTCCTTGATAATTCTTTGACCATCATCAAACGTTCCTTTTATAGCCAAATTCAATACACTTTGGTCATCAATAGTCGTCATTTGTAATTCTTGCACCTTACTTACTTTACCGTGGGGATGCAAAATACAAATGCGAATGCCTTCT
>DATMFE010000420.1:0-1851 GCA_035556295.1 Ureibacillus sp. | reverse complement strand
GTATCTCTCATGCCTAACGGTTTTTCAAACATAAATGGCTTTGTCACGACTGCACATCCTTTTAATATAATGAATATTTTCTTACCATATCTTTCTTTAATTTATAAATAGTATCAAAAAAATGGACAGAATCCTATAAATCATCACAATTATTATAATAAAAAAGTAAAAAATCCTTTAGTTCGCTAATATGGTAACAAAGTGAAGTTATATGTAGTGTACTCCTGCCCTTGTGAACAGTCAAGTGCAAACTCCTTTTTCCTTTTCTTAATTAAGGGCTTTTTATACCTGAACTAACAAGCTCACCCTTGTCAGGACTATTCACCCATTTCATATTTGAAACATTTACCGCTTACAACTAAAACTGTTAAGAACTATAATTGGGATTTGATAGATAATTAGGTACTATAACTTAGGAGGAAGAACATGCAGAAATTTTTATCCGTTATTCTAGCAACAGTACTGTTTTTTGCACTAACAAGCAGTCCTGGATACGCTGCTGCCTCTCTTAGTCAACAAGACTTAGAGGACTATTTAACTGAAGTAGATATGACACAAACAGAATTGGAAGAATACTTAGACTACTACGGTGTCGAATTAGAAGAATTTTCTTCTGTTGATGAACTTCGTGATATGTTAGGGCCTGCTTTAACTCCAGCTAGCCTAGAAGATTTACTACATGAATATGACATGACAGAAGAAGAGCTAACCGCTTTACTCATTGAATACGGAGAAATGGAAGAAGGAGAAACGATTCTTGATTCCTTTTATTTCGTCTCTGATATCGAACTGCTCATTCTTTTTGACCAAGACATGGGTGATATAGACTCGGCTGAATTGTTAGACGGTCTTGCTGAATTTGATATACATGAGGAAGAGTTAGAACGCTTATTCACATACCTAGAGCCGATTTTTGAACAACCTGGATTTGAAGATCAATTAATGGCTTTATCTGACCGTATGTTACAGTTTGAACAATTGGAAACACTAGATGATCTGACGGTTGAACAGATCGCAGAATTATTCTCTATCTATAATGATGTACAAGACTTACTTCAAGTTCAATTTAAATTTTCCTTAATCAAAGATGGTGTGACAACCCCAATTTCCATACAGGAACTGTATAGCATGGAAGAATTAAAAGATGGTAGTTTACTAATTGCCATCCATGATTTGAACGGGAACCTGCTGCTAGATTTGATTATAACTAGTGAGATGTTTGGCAGTGACTTGATTAAGGAGACAGCTCAAAGCTTGAAAGAGACACCTGAAGTCATTAAAGAAATAAAATCAGAAGCTAATGCGAACAAAACTGTCTCAAAAACCGTTAAAGGCGGCTTACTACCTAACACGGCGGGCAATTATGCCATGAACGCAGTTCTAGGACTTTTACTGGTTGGCTTAGCATTTATTTTATTCAGAAAAGCGAGAATGAACTAATCTATGAAAAATAATAGGCGTTCCAAACGAAAGAAAAGAATCAGCCTATTCTTGGCAATCTGTCTGTTATTTATAGGCGTATATTTCGCAGCGACAAATGCTTATCCCCTGCTAAAAAGTTACGATAAAGGGGATAAAAAAGAGGCTTCTGTTACGGCTGCTCAAGAAAAGAGCGAAGTAACAGAACAAAAAGAATTATATCCTACTCGTCCTGAAAGAGGAGATATGATAGGAGATCTTTACATTCCTAAATTAGACAGCACTTTGCCTATTTATCATGGAACCGATGAGGATGAATTGGAGAAAGGTGTTGGGCATTATGCAGGTTCGGTGCTGCCTGGTGAAACAGACAATTCCGTACTATCAGGACACCGAGATACTGTATTTCGAAAGCTAGGCGAAGTCGGAAAA
>DATMFE010000419.1:0-1843 GCA_035556295.1 Ureibacillus sp. | reverse complement strand
AATTTGATAATAGGAAGCAGATAAAATCGAGATGGGGATAAACAAACTCGCTAATGTTAAAAAGGCAAAGGCTGTTTGTTTAATTTTCAGTTTGGAAGCAATAAAAGCCATACCGGCAAAAAACACAGACACTAAGCTAATACTCATCACTTTTAAAGCAGCATTTAACTCTCCCCATGTGGAGGTGGCCAAAATAAGACCGCCGAACAATAGAAAGATGACACCTGTAATTAATACAATGGAAATATTTCGCTCCCGAAGCTGCTCCGCTGTTTTTTCCGGCTTTACCGCCACTTTTGGAACGATTACCGGCTCGATTGGTACTTTAGCTGTCTCTACTTCGTGTGAAATGACTGGTTCTTCAGAAACAATTTTCTTCACTTTTTCTTGTAATGGTATCGTCGATTCCATCACATTTTTCTTTTCTTCTTTTACAGTATGATTCGTTTTCTCCTTATAAATCATTTGCATACTATAGCGATCGTACAAACGACTGATTCGAATATAATCTGTTTTTGGAATAAGTCTTTGTTCTCGTAGCGCCTGCAGCTCTTCTTGAAAAATCTGCCGCCGCGTCTCTATCGATATGTCTTCTTTAGAAGGATCGCTCATTCTAAGCAAAGCCCCCTTCCTCTTCCTGCCTTTATTGGGCATATTTATTATCTTTTGCAAATATCACTATCATACCAAATATCCCCTAATCAAAACAGTGTAAGTTTTCCTACCTTCCCGTATTACAATTTATTAAGCCAATAGTAAAATGCCATTTGATCCAGAACAACAGATTATTGGGGATAAAATGGCATATAATTATAAATTGGTTTAATTTTTCAACACAATTGAATCGTGTACTAAATCGATATCCCCCATTCCCTTAAGAATAAACGAAATATTTCTCCTGAAACCGTTTGTTAGTCTATTAGAATGAGAAAACATTGAATTGTCTTGTTTGCTTAGAAAGCCTGCCTACCAGCACATTGCATTTTACTCTTGATTTCCTTTATGCTGCACAGTTCATCCACGAAGGAAAGAAATGACTCTCGATCATGTGCATCAAGTGCTTCGTCTTCCTTAAAACGCAAATAATTAACCCTTAGTTCTAAATCCGAAATGGAGCAGATGCTTCCCTCAGCATGCAGTTCCTCAATCTCTGCTGCATACATAAAAAATTGAAACTCATCGTTGATATCTATTAAAACGTGCCATCCCAAGCAATCAACGTACTTCCGCTCACCTGTAATTGTCAAAACATCACCTTGACGGAACTCAATTATATGTTGATGCTGTTGCCCTGGACAACAACAACTTACTTGATGCTGTAACAGCTCTAGTACTATAAAACGCTCAATCATAGCTAGTCCTCCTTTATTTACCTTCAGTTTTTTCAAATTCCTCTTTAACCAAAAAGTCTCTTCTAATTGACTTGCAAGAAACATTAATTGAGATTAATTATCAATTATACTTCGTATTATACATGATAATGATTATCAATTTCAATTTGTTTTCAACCTTTCTATATACTCCTATAAATAGTCCTTCCCTCCTTGCGTGCATTGGAGGAAGAATAGCGTATGTTTAAAAATAAAAATGAAAAGACTGCCCAAAATTCTCCTTTGTGGACAGCCGTTATTCTTCATATTATTTTATAAAAATATCTGTTAACACCGGTACGATTTGTTTTTCACTAAAAATATCTTCCCGCGGATTTGTTGATATGGAATATTATTACGTTTCCTCAATACACATATCAATGTGGTGTTCAATTTTTTCAAGCAATTCATCCACATTATTTGCCGCAATATTTTGGCCATTTACAAGAGCAAATGGTTCTACTAAACATTGT
>DATMFE010000418.1:0-1812 GCA_035556295.1 Ureibacillus sp. | reverse complement strand
GATCGTTTTTTTCATAATGCCCACTATAAAGCAGAGCGTAATAGGCTTCAATGGTAACCGAAAGATTTCCTTCTTTTTCGTCTTCGAAAGTCTTCCACGCTCCATTAGCTTCCTGTTTACTTGCGATTCTTTCTACTAAGGAAGAAATCAGTGCTTCATCCTTCATATCAAGAATGGTAAGTAAAATAATCATATAGGCGTCTGGTGTGATGCCCATTTCGAATGGATATTCCCATGCTCCATTAGCTGTTTGATCAGTTTTTAAGCGCTGAATGAGACGATCGATTTCGGGTTGAACATGTTGAGTCAATCAGAATCCTCCCTTGCATACTTCATTTTTCATAAATATATGCATGAAATAATGTAGCGTGCGGTCTATCTTTTGGCTTTCGTTTAGGTTTATTAAGTAATCTTTGGGGTCAAAATCACATCCTAGGATGAAGGAAATCTAGCGATGTTTTGGTAGCTTTTCTTTAAGAAGTTGCAAAAGCTCGTCCATATGATTGGCTTCAATTACTTGTCTATCTACAATGGCATAGGCAGTTTTGCGGCAAGTGAAACAGTTGCTTAGGCATTCATATTCCTTATAGTGAATGTGTGATTGGTTTAGAAAGTGACCGAAGTCGAGTGCTGTTTCTTCATTTAAATAACGGTCGAGATTATTTTGACAAAACTCTATGTGTATCTTTTTTTTAGAGGGGAAAATGTTAGAGAAAAATATTTTCATATAGATCACGTCCCTTGTACAAAAATGGCTTGTTACATACATGATTCGACAAAATAAACATATAGAATTGGCCAAATCGGTTGACAGTATAAGATTAGATGTTAAAATGTTTATTGTAAAGTTTTATTGATAATGAATATCATTTGCTATATTCCGTTATATGGGTTTAATGAAAATTCTAATGGAAGTGACTGCTTGTTTCAACTAGATTAAAGCAAAGCAAAAAGAATTAGGATGAAGTGAATGTTAGATAAGTGTTTGAAATTATGAAAATATTCATTTTCTTATCTAGCTTTTTTGTAGCGATTGCATTTCGGGATCGATTTAAAAATTTTCTTTATATACAATTGAATTGGCACTCAGAATGATAATTATTTTCAATTGTCATACTGGGAATAAACACATTATGAGGATTACAAATGAGAATATGGATGTTAATAGTTGCAGCTGTAGTCCTGTCATTTATATCGCTATTTATCGGGGCGATTGATATTAAGCCGAGTGACTTGCTCGACTGGAATTCAGATAAGACACAAATTTTCTTGGCAAGTCGAGTACCTCGTTTAATGGCGATTATATTGGCAGGAGCAGGAATGAGTATTGCTGGTTTAATTATGCAGTCTTTAAGTCGAAATAAATTTGTCTCTCCAACGACTGCTGGTACGTTAGATGCAGCAAAACTAGGAATTTTAATTTCAATGCTGTTCTTTACCAATGTAACCTATACGCAGCAAGTTATTTTTAGCTTTGCCTTTGCCTTAGTAGGAACATTAATTTTTATGCAAATTTTGGATCGTATTAAATTTAAAGATGTCATTTTCGTTCCATTAATCGGAATTATGTACGGGAACATTTTGTCATCGGTGACGACATTTTTTGCATATGAAGCAGACCTTCTCCAAAATATTTCATCTTGGTTAATGGGAAGCTTCACATTAATTATCGCAGGACGCTATGAACTGTTATACATAAGTATTCCAGCGGTTATTTTAGCGTATCTTTATGCGAATAAATTTACAGTCGCAGGTATGGGGGAAGACTTCGCTAAAAACTTAGGCTTAAGTTATAAGTTTGTATTAAATATA
>DATMFE010000417.1:0-6396 GCA_035556295.1 Ureibacillus sp. | reverse complement strand
AGCTAGGGTGCAGTTTCGTTTGCTCACAACTTAGTAATACTCAATTATTAAAGGTACAAGCTTACCTAGATTATTCATTCCGGAAAATACTGCACCTGATCAAAAGTTAGAGGTAAAACTCTTTTTGGGGGGTCACATCTTAACTCGACAACTTTCGTAGGAATTATTGAATTCTGTCTAGTAAATCCGAATTACTGGACAACTTTCGTAGGAATTATTGAATTCTGTCCAGTAAACCCGTATTACTCGACAACTTTCTTGGAAATCAGTGAATTCTGTCCAGTAAACCCGAATTACTGGACAACATTTCTAAAAACCACCGAAATTTGTCAAGTAAATCCAAATCGTAAGACAGCGTACTTAAAAATCACCGTAATCTGTCGAATAGACCCATTCGCCTGAAATCTGACCGTAAGAAAAACCGAACTACTACGAAACTCTAATTAAAGTTTCTTTGTAGTTCGGTTTATTAGATTGGAGCTTATCTATTCCAACTTATTTTAATAAACTTTGTCGCCGTTAAAGATAGAGTTTTTAACCACTACATAATCAACCGTACGGATTGAATCTAATTTATTACCACCCGCATATGAAATAGAAGATTGTAAATCTTGTTCCATCTCGATTAATGTATCTTTCAATGAACCTTTATGTTCAACATACAATTTTTTTCCTTCGACGTTTTTCTTTTCACCTTTTTGGAATTCAGAAGCAGAACCAAAATATTCTTTATACATTTTGCCATCTTTTACAACAGTTTGGCCAGGGGATTCTTCATGACCTGCAAATAAAGACCCGATCATAACCATCGATGCGCCGAAGCGTACAGATTTTGCGATATCACCGTGAGTACGAATACCGCCATCCGCAATGATTGGTTTCGTTGCAGCTTTTGCACACCAGCGAAGAGCTGCTAGTTGCCATCCACCAGTTCCAAAACCAGTTTTAATTTTTGTAATACATACTTTACCTGGTCCAATTCCAACTTTGGTTGCATCAGCTCCAGCATTTTCTAACTCACGAACTGCTTCTGGTGTTCCTACATTACCAGCAATGACAAAGCTTTGTGGTAAGTGAGTTTTAATATGTTTGATCATTGAAATTACACTATTTGAATGACCGTGGGCAATATCGATTGTAATAAACTCAGGTATTAAGTCTTCAACCGCTAATTGTTCAATAAATTGATATTCTTCGTCTTTTACACCAACACTGATTGATGCAATTAGTTTACGTGCATGCATATCTTTAATAAAATCTGCACGAGTTTCAGGGTTAAAACGGTGCATTATATAGAAGTAACCATTCTCAGCTAATTGAATTGCAATTTTTTCGTCGATAATTGTCTGCATATTTGCAGGCACAACAGGTAATTTGAATTTATAGCCACCAAACATTACAGAAGTATCGCATTCAGAACGGCTATTAACAATACATTTATTAGGAATTAATTGAATATCTTCATAATCAAAAACAGTATCCATAGAATATACACCTCAAAAAACGAATATTTTTTAAAATCAAAGGCAAATTGTTCGCCCTTTCGTAATTTACCTTATTTTAAGGACCATGTCAAAGCATTTTAACAAAATTATTATTAAATTAGTTTGAACGATAGTGAAAGGTTTTATGATTTAACGAAAATAGGATTTAATAAGAAGTTTGCCTTAATTGATGATAGAAAACATAACATATGTTTAGTTTATTTGTATATTTTTAGTTTGATTTCGACATATTAACATCAAAGGAGATGAGAATATGCCAAGGGATTCACAAAATCAACATGTTGAAACTACGCCACATCAAGATGGAATACAAGAAAATTTCATTAACGATTCAACTGCATCAGCCGGTGACAAACTAGGTGTGTTTACCTATGCAAAGCAAAATGGTGAATTTGGAGTCGAAAAAAATCCGTATCATTTTAAACCAAAACAAGACCCAATCATGGAGCGATTTGAGAAATTGCTTAAAGGGACTAAGAAAAACTAACAGTGATATAAGCTATATATGACAAACACACAGTCCCCCCTTCCAAAAAGACATACACTGTTAGGAAGGGGGGCTAATCGTGTTAGATCGAATTAAATCGTTGATTGGTCAGCCGATTGGTGTTGCGTTCAAAAATGGTCTTTCTATTTCTGGAGTATTATGTGATGCCAATGAAGATGAAATTGTCTTACTAGAATACGTATACCAATCAAAATTTAGGCAAAAAGTATATGATCTGGATTTAATTGATGGTATTTATATGTTCCCTAATTATTCAACTAATCAAATACTCAATTAATACAAAAAGAAGGCTATGTAAGCACAAACATAGCCTTCTTTCTTATTGGAATTAAAAACCATATCATGTAACAAATCCTAACATGAGATACATTTCATCTAAATTTGGTATTTGATTTAATTTTTAGTTAAGTTAAAATAAAACCATAAAGCACATGTTACATTTCCTAACATAAAAACAGGACTTTATGTAACATAGTATTTCTAGAAGAAAGAAAGGAGAATGTTTTATGGATTTAGAAGCAGTTGTTGTTCTAATGGATAACCTGTGGGTAGCGCTTGGTGCAATTTTAGTTTTCTTCATGTTAGGTGGATTTATATTATTAGAAGCAGGTTCTACAAGAATGAAAAATGCTGGTCATATAGCAGGTAAAACAATTTTCACTGCTGGTATTGGAACATTAGTATTCTGGGCAGTCGGATATGGCTTTATTTATGGTGAAGGAAATGCCTTTATCGGATTATCGAATTTCTTTTATGGTGATTATTCCGCTGCTGATGGTGGTTTAACACCAGCTGTAGATTTTACTTTCCAAGTAATGTTTGCTTTAGTAGCATTAACAATTGCTTTTGGTGGATTTGCTGAACGTGCAAAATTATCTGTTTATGTTATCTTTGCTGTTGTATTCTCAGCAATTATTTATCCTGTAGTTGCACACTGGATTTGGGGTGGCGGCTGGTTAGCTGAACACGGAAAACAAGACTTTGCAGGTTCAACTGTAGTTCATTTAACTGGTGCAATGGCTGCACTAGCAGCAACAATAATCTTAAAACCACGTATTGGTAAATATAATAAAGATGGTTCTTCTAATAATTTATTAGGTCATAACCAAGTTTACACTGCATTAGGTGTTTTAATTCTTTGGGTAGGTTGGTTCGGATTTAACGGTGCTTCAACATTTGGTGTAGCAGATGGTTTCTTAGGATTCGTTCTATTAAATACACAATTAGCTGCAGGTGCTGGTGCGATTGCTGCGATGTTCACAGTTTGGGCTGTTACAGGTAAAGCAGATGTACCAACAACATTGAACGGTGCACTTGCTGGTTTAGTTGCTATTACAGCATCTTGTGGATTTGTTGAACCTTGGGCGGCAGTAGTAATCGGTATTGTCGGTGGGGTAATGGTTGTATTCTCTATGAAACTATTTGATAAACTTAAAATTGATGATCCTATCGCAGCTTTATCAGTACATGGTACTGTAGGGGTTTGGGGTACTTTATCAAACGGTTTATTCGCAGTACCAGATTTATCAGTTGGTGCAGACTGGGGTAAACCAGGATTATTCTATGGTGGCGGTTTTGAACAATTAGGAGTTCAAGCTTTAGGTGTAGTAGCTTCAGGGGCTTTCGCATTTGTAGTTTCATTTATCGTTTTAAAAGTGTTAGATATGGTAATCGGCTTACGTGTTTCTGAAGAGGAAGAAATTATGGGTCTAGACATTAGTGAACATGGAAGCTATGGATATCCAGAACAAATGGCTTTAGAAGAAACGAAATTGACAACAGCAGCTACAATTGAAAAATAAAGCAATAGGTGGTGTCTGAAAAACACTTTTCAGACATCTCCTTTGTGTAATATGAAATTTTTCTCATGTTGTGTTGATTGGATTTGTAGGACGTGGAATTCATTTGAAAATCATGTTCTAGACAAATCCATATAAAAATATAGAAGTAGGGATGTCTTGTGAACTTAACTTACAAGACATCCCTTTCAATCTAATTAATGATTTTATATCAGAATACGAGCCGCTAAATTAAAGAGGAAGTGGGTCAAATGGAAACCTATGAAACAATCAGGCAATGGAAAGAAAATCAAATTTTATCAAACTTAGAGTCTACTACCTTGCTAAATCAATTTCATGATCAAGTCATGTTAAAAGTCTTAGAAGTAGCTATGAATAAAATAGAAGTAAAACAACCTCCTTGTGCATTTTCATGGTTTATTACAGGAAGTGGTGGAAGAATGGAGCAAGGCCTCATTAGTGACCAAGATCACGGGATAGTCTATGAGGAATCTAATGAAGAGAATGATTTGTACTTTTTGAAGTTAGGTGAAGAGATTTCTTATGGACTTGACTATGTTGGTTATCCCTTTTGCAAGGGAATGATAATGTGTTCGAATCCTGTTTGGTGTAAATCAATCGCACAATGGGAAAAACAGCTTACGAAATGGATGGACGATGAGAGCTGGGATGCGATTAGATATTTACAAATTTTTTATGATGCACGTGTTCTATATGGAAATCAATATTTTCTTCATCACCTTAAAACACTCATTATTCAATACCAAAGAAATCATCCAAACTTGTTAAAAAGACTTGTTGCAAATGTAAAGTTTACTAAAAATGTAATTGGTCCATTCGGGCAAATTATCGTTGAGCAACAAGGTATTTATCAAGGTTGTGTCAATCTTAAGTATACTGCATTTATTCCATATGTGAATTCTATACGTTTACTTTCTATAAAGGAAGGAATTTATGAAACTTCCACTTTGGAAAGAATGAGGATTTTAGCTTTAAAGGAAGTGTATCAATTGTTACTCCAAAATAGTGAGGTTTATTTTTCAAAACTTATGACATACCGAATGAATTTAATTAATGCTTCAAATTACGATCAGACTCATTATTTAGATATAAAAAAACTTACGAAAGAACAGCGAAAAGAATTAAAGATGATTTTAAAGGATGGCAAAAAAGTGCATGATGAGGTTATTTCACTCATTTTATCAAATATTGCTTAACATTTAATTCATACTCTTTTTTTCGAAGCATCGCTACCTATTAAAATTGAACATTTAAAAGGGTGTTTACCATGGCGTTTGAACCATTTATGCAAATGTTTCGAGGGATACAAAATAGAAGATCATTTGGAGGACTTAGTGAGCCGCAAAACTTACAACAAATAGCTTATTTAAGAAATTTACAAAAAGAAATGGCACAAGAGGACGTATTAAATACAAAATTAGAAGAATTAAGTGTTGTTGTCTTTGATATTGAAACAACAGGTTTTAGTCCTGATAAGGGAGATGTTATTCTTTCAATTGGTGCACTAAAAATGAAAGGGAAAAATATAGAAGAGAATAGTAGTTTTTATTCGCTTATTCATTGTGAACAGGAGGTACCAAACGAAATCCAAAAATTGACCGGTATTACTAATGATGAAGTCAAAAGTGCTCCTGCTCTACCAGATGTGTTCATTCAATTTTTCCAGTTCGTGAAAAATAGTCCGTTAGTAGCGCACCATGCCAATCATGAAAGAAGTTTTATGCAACATTATTGCAATAAAAGTTTAAAAACCCCCTTCAAACACCGTATTGTCGATACATCATTTTTATATAAAATTGTAGAACCAACTTTTAAAACAGCGTCTTTAGATCAACTTTGTGAATTGCACCATATCCCAATTGAAAATCGTCATCATGCTCTTGGTGATGCAAAAATGACAGCTAAACTTTGGAGTATTTATATTGAAAAAGTGCAACAGCTAGGATGCGAGACTTTAAATGACGTCTATCATCGAATGGCGAAGATGTAAGAAAATGAACGGTTGAATACTTAAGATTCAAAATAAGAGGTTGATCTAAAAACGAAAAAGTTTTAGATCAACCTCTTATTCTAGTAACGAATCCAACTTAACCCTGTTGTACCTTCACCCGCATGAACACCAATTGCTGCGCTGAATGGGTAAATAATAAATTGAATCGTTGGAAATTGTTGTTGTAACTCTAGTTTCCAATTAATAGCCTCTTGTTCATTATTACAATGTACAATCGCAACTTCTTGAATTGAATGTTGTTGAAATTGCTCTTTCAATAACTCATTTAAATAGTTTTTCGCTTTATTGAAGGTACGAACCTTCTCCTTTAAAAGAACAAGACCATCTTCAAAGGACAATATCAATTTCAAACGTAATATATTCCCCAATATCGCGGCAATCCCTGGAACCCTACCGCTTTTATGAAGCTGAGTTAGACTTGCCGGTACACCGGTTAATACGATATTGTTCGTCATGTCTTGTAGATTTTTCACGATGGTCTCAATGTCGTAGTCTTCGCGTTCTAATTGTTTCCCACGTTCTATTAATTTTTTCATAGGATAAGAGATACTT
>DATMFE010000416.1:0-1511 GCA_035556295.1 Ureibacillus sp. | reverse complement strand
GCTTTCTTATTTTGAAAAGAACCTTTATATTGTGATAGCAAACGGTCAAAAGTACGGAAGACTTGATGAAGAATTATTTCATTATAGTCGTTTATTGTTAGCAAGAATTGAAGAGAAAACGAGTATGATTATGCGTATTATTCAGCCTATGTTGTTTTCATTCATCGGTCTGCTTATTGTCTCTATTTATTTAGCTGTATTATTGCCAATGTTTTCATTACTTAATAGCTTATAAGGAGGAGCTTTTGTTGAAAAAATTACGCAATCAAAAAGGATTTACCCTCATCGAGATGCTCATTGTCTTGCTCATTATTTCCGTTTTGTTAATCATTACGATCCCGAATATTACGAAGCATCAATCGACGGTTCAGACAAAAGGATGTGAAGCATTTGTGAAAATGGTACAGTCCCAAGTGCAAGCTTATGAAATTGATCATAATAAATGGCCTGCTGATGTAGCGGAACTAAAAACGGAAGGCTATCTAATACAGACTACATGTCCAAATGGAGGTACGGTTAGCATTGATATCGATGGAAAGGTAGAAGCTGATGATAAAGAATAACAGTGGAGGGTATACATTAACTGCGATTTTGATGGTTTTGTCCATTTTTCTTTTAATTGTTTCATTAAGCATTAATCTATATCCGCCATATATAGAAAGGATGGAAATAAAACAGTTTGTCAAGCAATTTGGAGACGATCTTTTTTACGCTCAGCAATATGCTATAAGCCATGAGCAGCAGACGACTGTTTATATGTATAGTGATAATTATAAAGTGTCTTCGTCATCAGGCGATTATACGCTGCAAAGAACACTTCCTGCCCATACTACATTTAAGAATCGGACATTAGGAGAAAGAATTATTTTTAATAGTGTCGGTACAGCCATCACATCAGGAATTATGCATGTTCAATCAAAGCACGAGACATATAAATTAACAGTGTATATTGGTAAAGGGAGATTTAAATTTGAAAAAGTGTGACGGGTATATTTATTTAGATATGCTAGCCGCGTTATCCATGTGTTTATTTATTGTATTTGCGTTATTTCCTATATTCGATCAATTAAAGCTTAATAAGAAAAACATGTTGTTAAGGACAGAAGCGCATTATCTATTATATGAAAAGTTAACTGCATTTGCGGATGGAGAGATTGAGGCTGTGTCTATAGAAATCCAGCGCCAAAATCATCTGTTTACTTTGAACTGGGGAGTACCAAACGGCTTTCCTGAAATGGTGGAGGGGTGCATCCAGTATCAAAACGCCTTTGGTAAGAGAGAAGAGGTGTGTGATGCTACAAAAAAGTAATGGGTTTACGATGGTTGAAATGCTCATATCACTCGTCGTATTCATGATGATTTCTCTTTTTGTTTTACAAATCTTTTTGGTTGTGTATCCCAATGGTATAAAGAACAAGCAGCTCCATCATAAGGAATGGGAAGTTTTTTCGATACAGTTGCAAAAAGAATTGCGGGAATCGAAGAATCAAACAGTAAAGAATAATAAACTG
>DATMFE010000415.1:0-23028 GCA_035556295.1 Ureibacillus sp. | reverse complement strand
GATTCCGAATACCAAAGGATCTTTATAACCAACAGCGAAACAAATTCTGTATTAAGCTATGATCAGCAAGGTAATAAAATTGGTGAAACACCAATAGGTAACTATCCAATGTCTATGGCTTCAAATGATGGATTACTCTATGTCATTAATTATAAAGATACGAAACTATCTGTTGTAAATATCGAGACAATGAAACTCGAAACCGAATGGACAATTGAGGAATCATCTAATGGTATTTTGATATTGCCTGAAAAAAATACGGTTTGGATAGGCGGTCATGGTGAAGGAAATAAAACGAATCAAACCGTCGATCTATTCGATTTAAAAAGTGGAAAGCTTCTAAACCAAGTCGAAGTATCCATTATGCCAGTTGGGTTCACAAGAAATAACCAAGAAGTCTATATCATTAATCATGGTGCAAATGAGTTATATGTAACCGATCTCGATGGAAATACGTTATGGTACAAAGAAATAGGTGCGAATCCATTTTCCGTTGCATCCTTTTTAGATTACATAGTCGTTGCTGGTTTCGATGATCACAAATTATATTTCCTAAAAGATGAAGTGATTGAAAAAACAATAGATACAGGGAATGGACCTTTTCAACTGATTGTAAGGGAGGGTTAGCGATGACGACAGTGTTAATTGTAGATGATGAACAAGATATGCGAAATCTTATTGAAGTCATGCTATTAAAATCTGATATGAAAACAGTTTCAGTAGAAAGTGGAATGGATGCTTACTACGAAATTTCTAAAGGTGGAATAGACCTTGTTTTATTAGATGTCATGATGGCTGGTGAGGATGGATATACCGTTTGTCAAAATATCCGAACGATTTCATCTGTCCCTATTATTTTTTTAACTGCTAGAGATGCCAATGAGGATAAAGTAAAAGGATTAACGATTGGTGGAGATGATTATATCGTTAAACCATTCACTATGAGTGAACTAGTTGCTAGAATCCATGCAGTATTAAGAAGAACTACCCTTACTACTGACAATGTGTCGCAGCTACATTCCTATCTAGAATGTGGAATAATTAAAATAGACGAAATTTCTCGGAAGGTATTTGTTAATAATGTCCCTGTACCGTTAACGTTGAAGGAATTTGAGTTACTTTATTTATTTATGAAAAATCCAGATCTCGTTTTTTCAAGAGAGCAGCTTTTGGAAAAAGTTTGGGATAATGACTATACAGGTGGGACAAGGACAGTTGATACACATATTAAAACATTAAGGCTGAAGCTAGCGAAAGGATCTAAAGAGGCGAGTGAACAAATCCAAACCGTTTGGGGAGTTGGGTATCGCTTTGAAAAATGTAAATGAAGAAATTATCTGGTAAAATATGGTCTCTCATTATCCTTTTCTTAACGATTACAGTAATTTTCATGGCTTTATTTACAAATTTTCTATATGACCGGTTGTACGTAAAAGATTCGGAACAATCTATGATTGATGTAGGACAAAGGCTTAGCTCCAATTACCAAGGTGGTAAAGTATCAGATGAATTCGTGGAGAAAGTGGAAGACTTTAATATGTATTCTATTTTTAATGTATTTGCTGTTCGCAACCCCAAAGAACTAAGTGCTTGTATTCCATTTGAAATCGATTATGATACATTAGTTGGGCCTGAGGAACGTCGTCAATTATTAAAGGGTGAATCGATAACTAAAATCGGCTATGAAAAACGTTTTGAACGGGAAGTCATTTCTGTTATAGTCCCACTTACAGATCAAAATCGGTTAGAAGGAATCATTTATCTCTATTATCCTCTTGCAAGAATTACTGAACTAGCGAATACAGAAGTAATTTTTCTGATTAGTTGTATTGCATTGTTTTCATTGATTGTCGCATTTTTGGTACATAAAGGGTTACGTCACATCATGCGACCTTTAAACGAACTGCAAGCTGCAGTAGGAAAGATGTCGGATGGTGACTATCAAACGAGGGTGAATGTCTCTTCAAAAGATGAAATTGGTAAATTGTCAGAGGCATTTAATGAAATGGCCGCTGCAATTCAAACAGAAGATGAAGATAAGAAGACTTTTTTAGCAACTGTTTCTCATGAACTAAGAACCCCTATTAGCTACGTGAAGGGATATAGTGAAGCCATTCAAAATCATTTGATTGATGGAAAGGAAAAAGACGAAGCCATTACGTTGATAAATAGGGAAGCAAATCGAATGGAACGTTTAACTAATGAACTGTTGCAATTAGCACGTTCTAGTAAAGAACAAGACTATGATATGTATCCTCTCGTATTAGCGGAGAGCATAAGAGAAAGCTTAAATTTGCTTAAAAATCAGTTCACCCAAAAAGAGTTACAGGTTAATCTGGACATTGACGATGATTTAATTGTTTTGGCAAACGAAGAAAAATTAAAGCAAATCTTCATCAACATAATAGAAAATGCAGTACGTTATTCATATAAAAACACGGCTATTCACATATTAACTAACGCTATGGAAGGAAACGCTATTATTGAAATCAGGGACAAGGGAATAGGTATTCCAAAAGATGATTTACCATATATAACAGAACCTTTTTATCGTGTGAATAAAGCAAGAAGTCGTGCTGATGGTGGTAGTGGTCTTGGCCTATCGATTGTAAAAGATCTAGTAGATCAACATAAAGGCAAACTATTCATACAAAGTGAAGTTGGAAAAGGAACGACCGTAACAATTACATTACCTTTATTGGAGGAATAATTAATGAAAAAGTGGTTAATTAGTTTTATAGCTGTACCATTCTTATTAGTAGGGTGTTCATCAAATAATGAGGCGGAAACAAATGATGATGTTGTTGTAGATGTTGCTGCATTAGAAGTGAAAGTGGATATTTTAACTCCTGAGAAAGTGGCTTTGAATGAGTCAGTTGAATTAGCAGCACACGTCTATCAAAACAGTGGAGATTTAGATGATGCATCAGTAAAGTTTGAGGTATGGGAATCTGGTGATCGTGAGCAAGCACAGATGATTGAGGGGAAATTAGATTCAAAAGGTGTATATAAAGCAGAAATGACGTTTGACCATGACGGTGTGTATTATATGTTTGCACATACAACTGCACCAAATGGAATGCATGTAATGCCGAAACAACAAATTGTTGTAGGAACACCTGATATGAGTACAGTGAAAGAAGATACTAGCAGTGATTCGATGGATATGAGTGACCAAGAAGAAGAGGGTTCGGCCAATTCGAACACAGAACATGGAAGTCATCATTAAGTTGGAACGAAATAAGATCATGCACATAAAAAAACCTCAAAGCTTGAGCGGGCTTTGAGGTTTTTACTTTACTTAGGGTGTCTAAGCTAAAGTAATTTGTGTAAGAAATTTAATTATAGTTTCATTTTAAATTTAAAGGTATAAGCAGATAAAAGATTCTATTTTAAAGGGAGTTACATTTTTCGCAAGTGTTATTGTAGCATTCACATTGCTCTTCAATTTTATCTCCACATTGAACACATACTTTATCAGGTAAGTTTTTGAAAAACTCAACAACGTTTTCTAACATTTGAATGTCCCCCTTTCGCTATCTGTTATAATATAACGTCTTGTTATTATTTATTGTATTATAACAGATAAAAATCGTCAATATGTAATTTTAGAAAATTATAAAAATTTGTTTTGAACAATTTTGCTTCATTTACGAAAGGACTTGTAGCAGACGAAAGGGTGTATTAATGCAATGTAGGAGTAAAAAGTAATCAATGGATTCAACAGAAAAAGTTTACGTTTGGAAACACTTTAAAGGTGGTTTACAATAAGAAGGATACAGTAGTATACAAATTTATAAAAAAGGGGTACATCAACGTATGGAAAATCACCGTATTTTCATTGTTGAAGATGATACAAAAATTGCATCACTACTCGCTGATAAGTTAAGGAAATATCATTATGTAGTAAAAACAGTTGAAAACTTTGAGAATATTATTGATGAGTGTTTGGCATTTGCGCCACATATCGTCTTATTGGATATTAATTTACCGTCTTATGACGGGTATTATTGGTGTCGACAATTACGTCAACATACCACTTGCCCAATTATCTTCATATCAGCCAGATCCGGAGAAATGGATCAAATCTTTGCCTTAGAAAATGGTGGCGATGATTTCATTACAAAGCCATTTAATTATGAAATTGTACTAGCGAAAATTAAAAGTCACTTAAGAAGAACTTATGGAGAGTATTCGGCAAGACTAGAGGAGAGAACCATTAAACTTGGACAACTCACTTTATATCTTGAAAGAATGGAACTCAATATTAGAGACGTTGACATTCCGTTACAGAAAAAAGAGTGTATCATTTTAGAATTGCTCATGAGTCAATCACCAAAAGTAGTCTCTCGAGAAAGTATGTTAGAGGAACTATGGGATGATCAAGCTTTCGTGGATGAAAACACATTGAATGTAAATATGACACGTGTGCGAAAAAAATTAGCTGAATACGGTGTTACATCTGGGATTGAAACAGTTCGTGGGGCAGGCTATCGTTTTATGCTTAGTCCGGAGGAGATGTAATGGGTTTAAAATTATTCATTAGGGAGCATCTTTCTTTTTTTATTTTTGAGTTATTGCTAGTCATTTTTATTTTATCTTTATATTGGTTGGATGGATTTCGAAATATTAATACAGCAATCTACTCAATCGTTATTAGTTTAATTTTACTGTTTTCATTTTTGTTCATTCGTTATATTGCTAGAAGTAGTTATTTAAACAAAATTTCCCAATTACCAACAGTAATGGAGGATGCATTACAAAAAAATGCAAAAACTACTGAATACCTTCAGACTGAACAGTTTATGCATGAACTGTACCATGTTTACCAACTGGAAGTTCAAGCATTATATGAAAAGCAAAGTCGACAAGAAAAGTTTTTAAATCAATGGATTCATCAAATGAAAACGCCAATTTCTGTTTTAGAATTACTCCTTCAAGAAGATGGCCCACTGGATCGAAAGAACGTTCAAGAAGAGGTGGATCGCCTTAAAAGAGGGTTAGAAATGGTTCTTGTTAACGCGAGAATTGAAAGATTTGAAGAAGACATGCAAGTAGAACAGGTCGATTTAAAAAGGATTGTTACAGAAACAATTAACGACCATAAACGTTTATTTATTACAAATCATGTTTTCCCGGTGATACAAATTGAGGATGATTTAATCGTTGCGAGCGATTCAAAATGGCTGAAGTTTGTTATTGGTCAATTCATTACAAATGCAGTCAAATATACATTTGAAGACAATAAAAAAATTGTGATATCTACTGAAGTAAACGACGGAGTTATACAGTTACATATTAAAGATGAAGGAATCGGTATTCCACAATCCGATTTAACTCGTGTAACAAAGGCTTTTTTCACCGGAGAAAATGGGCGAAAAACAGGAGAGTCTACTGGAATGGGCCTCTATTTAGCAAATGAAATTTGTTCAAAATTGGGTCATCAATTAACCATTGACTCAGAGGTAAACGAAGGAACAACGATCACATTGACTTTTTGACATAACGTGACTAACGAAGAAGGTGCCTTATATGCCAATATTAAAAATCCAAGATGTAACAAAAGTGTATGAAGGTAAAGTAACCAATCGAGCAATTAATCAACTTAGCTTTGAGGTAATGCGCGGAGAGTTTCTTGCTGTCATGGGACCATCTGGTAGTGGTAAAACGACATTATTAAATTTGATTTCCACAATTGATAAGCCAACTTCCGGTGAAATTATTGTCAATGATATTATGCCTTCTAAGCTAAATAAACATGAGCTAGCCTTATTTAGAAGAAGAGAGTTGGGCTTTGTTTTTCAGGACTTCAATCTATTGCCAATGCTTACTGTGGAGGAAAACATTGTCCTTCCTTTAACATTAGATGGAAAGCCTGTTTCCCTTATGGAAGAACGGATTGCGACATTAGCGGAAAAATTAGATTTACAGTCTTTTCTCGATAAAAAGCCAAATGAAATCTCGGGTGGACAAGCACAGAGAACTGCGATTGCAAGAGCATTAATCCATGAGCCTACACTGATACTTGCTGATGAACCAACAGGCAATTTAGATTCACACAACTCACGTGAAGTTTTAGAATTGTTAAGTTCTATCAATAAAGAAAAAAAGGCAACAATTGTGATGGTAACCCATGATCCAATCGCTGCTAGTTACTGTAATCGAGTGTTATTTATTAAAGATGGAGAGTTCTTCAATGAGATTTATCGTGATGATAGGCGGCAAACTTTCTTCCAACGAATCCTAAATGTACTAAGTTTGTTAGGAGGGGGAAATGTAGGTGACCTTTCATCAATTCGCTTACCATAATGTCGTTCGAAATGCGCGAATCTATGCTGCCTTTTTCTTAGCGAGTTTATTTTCTGTCTTTGTATTTTTTATTTATTCCATGCTAATGTTCCATCCAGATATTGAGAACGGCTTTTTAGGAAACGTCTCTATTGTCGGTATGATTATTGCGGAAATCATATTAGTTTTATTTTCATGGTTTTTTATTTTTTATTCGGTGAAAGCCTTCTTAGAAGCACGGTCAAAAGAGTTTGCGATTTTGCTTCATTTAGGTATGGAAAAAAAGCAATTAAGTAAATTGATCTTTTTAGAGACGCTACTCATTGGAACAGTATCCATTGTAGCTGGTATTCTATTTGGATATGCCTTTTCACGGTTTTTCTTTATGATTGTTAGGGAAATTCTTATGTTAGAGGAGCTACCTCTTTATCTATCATGGGAGCCTTTTGTTCTAACAATTACTGTCTACTTAAGTGCTTTTATTCTAATCTCATTATTTAGTGTGCGCTTTACACCAGAAAAGAATTTAATCGATCTCTTTAAAGGATATTCAGAAATTAATGGAACGAGCGGCTATTCAATTAGAAGAGCGATTATTGGTCTTGTTTGTATTGCTACAGGGTACACATTAGCTTTACTTACTTCACGAATGACGATGTATAGCTTTGGAGTGGCTATTATCATTCTCATTACTATTGGTACGTATTTATTTTTCTCAGACACTACTCATTTTATCTTAGAGAAAATTAAAAGTAATAAGCATTTATATTGGAAAAAGTATCGTATGTTGTCTGTGGCAGAGCAATCAATGATTCTAAAAAGTAATTCCAAAATGTTTTTTGTCGTGACAATGGTTACTGCACTTGCATTTTTATGTGTTGGGTTACTTGCGACGCTCTCATCATACACGTCTCAATATGATAAGATGAACCCCCTTGGTTTGATTTATAAAGGGCATACAGATAATCCATATGAATACGAACATATCACTTCAATTATGAGGGAACTAGAGCATAAAGGGCTCTCTTATCATATGGCGAGTTTTGAAGTGAAGAAACAAACATCATCTTTTACGCAATATGAAGTGGAAGTGTTTAGTGAGTCCGATATTAATAGCTTACTTTTTTCTTATGGCTATCCATTTGTACGATTGGACCCTGGGGAAGGAATGTTTATCCCTTATTCTGAAGAGTCCATACAAAAGCTATCTAATTTAACAGTAGAAACGACATTAATAGAAAATGACGTAGATATAACCGTAAATAAAGTATATCCAAAGTTAATTTTCCCAAGTTCCATCATCAGTTTGAATTCCATTATCATTAGCGATGAGGATTTTGAACGGTTGATCGTACCTTATAAAGCTGCACCAAATGTAGAACCAGGCTATCATTTGTTTACTTTTGATATACCGCAATGGTTTGAAACAACAGATGTTGGACTTGCTATTTCAAGTCGTGTTTCTCATGAATATTTAAAAGACCATTATTCATTGCCCTATTATTTTGAAAATGCAGGATTGAATTATTCTTTTATCCTGTCGACATATTCTCTATTTACACTTGTCGGACTTTTAGTTGCAGCTGTCTTTTTACTTGCAGCCGGAAGTTTTATTTACTTTAAATTATATACAAGTCTTGAATTAGAAAAGAAAAAATTTGAAGTTCTTAAACGAATGGGACTAACAGATATAGAATTGAAAAAAATTGTTAATGCATATTTAGTACCACAATTCTTTATCCCGTTAGGAGTCGCATTGCTTCATAGTCTCTTTGCCTTTGTGGCATTGCAAAATCTATTAAAACATCTTGCCAATATCTCCATCGTAAAAGAATTGATATTAGCATTTGTCTTTTTAGTTATTATTGAAGTCATTTATTTCTATCTAATTCGTTGGCGTTATATAACTCATGTAAGAGATTAGGAATAGTGGTTTTAAGGAGGGGTTACACGCTTGAATTTAGTTGAGCATGTCAGACAAATTGCAAATAATACGCCAGAAAAAATAGCCTACCATTATGTAGGACAAGATACAACGTATGCAGAGTTTGAACGGAAAATTAGTACTCTTGCTAATTCATTAAATGCAATCGGTATTAGGAGAGGAGATCATGTTGCGTTTTTATTAGGAAATTCACCGGAATTTTTAATCTCTCTTTATGCCTGTATGCGAATAGGCGCGGTTGCTGTTCCGGTGAATCCTATTTATCAATTAGATGAAATTACTTACATATTTCAAAATGGAGATGTGACAGCCGTCATTGCCCTTGATTCGTTATTGCCATTATTAGCTGAAGGTAAGATTCACTTTCCTGAAGTTAAACAGTACATTGTTTGCAAAACGGAAAATGGTAGTACGGATACGTATAATCGAATCATTCAGGAGTTTGAAGGGAGCATCTATCACTTTTCGAAGTTGTTAACAGATGTAAACAGCCATTTTACTCCTTCTAAAATGAAAGATGATGACACAGCCATCATTTTGTATACCTCTGGGACAACGGGCCATCCAAAAGGTGCAGAATTATCTCATCAGAATCTTTATGCGAATGCACGAGATGTAGCAAGCTTTATGGGGTATACAGGGGAAGATCGAGTCATTGCAACTTTACCATTATTTCATGTGTTTGCACTTACAGTAGTAGCAAACGCCCCATTGTTCGTTGGAGCTTCGATTTTAATTGCTCCACGGTTTAGTCCAAAAGAAATATTCGACTTAGCAAAGAATCAAAATGCTAGCATTTTTGCCGGCGTGCCAACGATGTACAGTTTCTTATACCAATATGAAGAAGGGAATTCTGTGGATTTTTCAACTATCCGGCTAGCGATTTCCGGTGGAGCACCACTTCCTGCTCAAGTACTTTATAACTTCGAAGGGAAGTTTAATGTGCCCATTTCAGAAGGTTATGGACTATCCGAAGCGTCGCCCGTTTCTTGTTTTAATCCTCAAGATCGAATTCGAAAAGTAGGATCAATTGGTACAGCTATTTCAAACGTTGAGGTCAAAATCGTAGACGATACAGGAAATGAACTACCTTCTCATGAAATCGGTGAATTAGTTGTGAGAGGTCCAAATGTGATGAAAGGCTACTATAAAAATCCAGAGGAAACGCAAAAGGCAATCCGAAATGGATGGTTATTTACAGGCGATTTAGCGAAAAAGGATGAAGAGGACTATTTCTATATCGTAGATCGAAAAAAAGATATGATTATAGTAGGTGGCTATAAAGTGTTTCCTCGTGAAGTGGAAGAGGTTTTGCATCAGCATCCATTAGTAGTTGAAGCTGTGGTAGTTGGAATTCCTGATGAGGATTTTGGTGAAAAGGTATGTGCATTTGTTGTATTAAATGATCAATCTAGCAATGCAGAAGAACTATTAAACTATTGCAAGTTGCATCTTGCTAAATATAAAGTTCCTAAAGAAATTCGTTTTGTTGATCGTTTACCTAAAAATTCAACAGGAAAAATTGTACGTCGAAACTTAATAACGAAATAAACCATGTTTAAAATGGGGGCTTCTGAAATAACTTTCAGGAAGTTCCCATCTTTATTGGGTCAGATAAAAAAAGTATACAACTTTCTATCTGCATAAGGAGACTATGGCCAATCACCGAAAGATTTGGCAGGATTAGCCAAGTTTTCTTATATTTTTGTAAAAATCAGAAATAGAATGATAGAATAAAAGTATTAACTGACAAAGGTGGTATAGTGGATGAAAAGATTATTAGTTTCGGAAGATTTATTTCAAATTAAATCAGTAACAAATCCTCAAATTTCTCCAAATGGAGAAGAGGCTGTATTTATTCGAACAGAAATAGATGAAAAAGATAATAAATATTATGCTCAGCTATTTCATTTACATCTAGCAACTGGTGCCATCTCTCAATGGACTTTTGGAAAAGAGCGAGTTTCTTCACCAAAGTGGTCTCCAGATGGAACGAAAGTAGCTTTTCTAACAAATCGTGATGAAAAGAACCAAGTGTTCGTCTTGAATACTAATGGTGGAGAAGCGAAAAAAGTTACCTCTTTAGACTCTGGAATCAACTCATTCTTGTGGGATCCTTCAGGAGAAAAAATTTGGGTTTCAAGCAGAGTGAAAAGCGGTAAAACGATTACAGATAAAGTAGAAAAAGAAGAAAAGCAATTACCAAAACCTTATGTGGTAGATGGTATGAAATACAAAATGGACGGGTTAGATGGTGCTGGATTAGTCCCTCAAGATGCCTATTCTCAAATTGCATTATTCAATTTAAATGATGAAACAATAGATCAATTCACAACAGGAGATTACCATCATTCATTGCAAGCAATCTCCCATGATGGGAAAAAATTAGTAGTTGGTGTGAATCGTGCAGAAAATCTAGATTATGAATTTAAAGCACCATTATTATTAATCGATGTTGAAACGAAAGAAGAAACAATTATTGTTGATCAAAATGGTTATTATGGTGGAGCAGTATTTTCATTTGATGGAAAATACGTAGCCTACGCAGGTAGCGACCATGCCTTTAAAAATGCAACACATGCAAACATTTACATTTATGATGTAGAAGGCAAAACAACAGTTTCCTTAACAGAAAACATTGATAGCCCAGTTGGAGATCTAGCTGTTGCTGATGTTCAACAAGGGGTTTCATCACCTGCTGTTGTTTGGACAGAGGGAAATGAGTTATACTTCCAATTGTCTACAATGGGCGATGTACGTTTATATTATGCAACGGTAGATGGTGCAATCTATCCTGCTTCACCTGAAGGGGAACATATTTATGATTATGCCGTTTCTAAAGATGGGAAGTTTTCATTAATTGCTGTTTCGAACCCTACATTCCCAGGAGAATTGTTCTATTATGAAATTGCAACTGGCGAAAGAAAGCAACTAACTCATTTTAATGATGCATTCATTCAAGAAGTAGAACTTGTTCAACCAGAGGACATTTCATATGAAGTGTCGGATGGCAAGACAGTTTATGGTTGGTTAATGAAGCCAGCTGGATACGAAGAAGGAAAGAAATATCCTTTAGTTGTTGAAATTCACGGGGGCCCACATACAATGTATGCAAATACATTCTTCCATGAGTTGCAATTACTTGCGGCAAAAGGGTACGGGGTGTTATATGTAAACCCTCGTGGTAGCCATGGCTATAGTCAAACGTTTGTAGACGGCGTGCGCGGTGACTATGGTGGTGGAGATTATACGGATATCATGGCTGGACTAGATTATGCAATTAGCCAAAATGATTGGATTGATGTTGATCGTTTAGGTGTTACTGGTGGTAGCTACGGTGGGTTTATGACGAACTGGATTGTTGGTCAGACAAACCGTTTCAAAGCGGCGGTTACACAACGTAGTATTTCAAACTGGATTAGTTTCTTTGGTGTGTCCGATATCGGCTATTACTTTACTGATTGGCAAATTGGTAGCGATATGTTGGATCCAGAAAAACTTTGGAATCACTCACCGTTAAAATATGCAAAAAATGTAGAAACACCATTATTAATTTTACACAGTGAGAAAGATTTCCGTTGCCCAATTGAACAAGCTGAACAGCTTTATATCACGTTAAAATCGATGAATAAAGAAGTAGGTTTTGTACGCTTCCCAGATAATAACCATAATTTATCTCGAACTGGTACACCAAATCTACGTATTGAACGATTAAATCAAATTGTTCAATGGTTTGAAAAATATATTTAACTTGTGTTGTTGATGGTTTTTCTGTCAACAGTATTGATAGTAGTGCTATGAGTAAAATTAATTACATGATTACTACTACGATATCTCAAAACACAAAAACTACTGAAAGTGAGCTTTATTTATGTCTTTAATTCAAGGTTTAATCGACTTCATATTACACATTGATGACCATTTAGTTGATATTATTCATCAATTCGGTGGATGGGCGTATGGAATCATATTTTCCATCGTCTTTGTAGAAACAGGAGTCGTGATTATGCCATTCTTACCTGGAGATTCTCTTCTTTTTGCAAGTGGTGCGATGGCAGCTTTAGGAGCATTTAATTTACCGATTTTACTAATTGGATTTATGTTAGCTGCTATTATTGGGGACACAGTCAACTATCATATTGGAAAAAGTGTAGGATTAGCCATAAAACCTAATTCGTTCATAGGTCGATTTATTAATGAAGAACGAATGGAAATTGCACGAAAGTTTTTTAATAAACATGGTGGAAAAACAATCTTGTTTGCTCGATTTATGCCTTTTATTAGAACCTTTATCCCGTTTGTTGCAGGGGCAAGCCGAATGAATTATAAATATTTCATTGTTTATAATGTGATCGGTGGTATATCGTGGGTTCTTTTATGTACATTTGCAGGATATTTCTTTGGGAATATTCCAATCATTAAAGAGAATTTTTCTACTGTCATTTTATTAATTATTTTTATTTCTGTACTACCGGCAATTATCGGTGCTTTGAAATCGAGAAAGCGTTAAAAAGATGTCGAAAGAGGTTTTATTCATATGGAAAAATTAAATGTTGAAAGTTTTAATTTAGATCACACAAAAGTAGCTGCACCATATGTACGTTTAGCAGGCATTAAAGAAGGTGCAAATGGGGATGTCGTTCGCAAATATGATATCCGTTTTAAACAACCAAACAAAGCATTCATGGAAATGCCAGCATTACATTCTATTGAGCATTTAATGGCTGAGAATATTCGAAACCATACAGACTTAGTTGTGGATTTAAGTCCAATGGGTTGTCAAACAGGCTTCTATCTTACAATGATGAACCATGACAATTATGATGAAGTACTTACAATTTTAGAAAAGACTTTACAAGATGTTGTGAATGCGACGGAAGTCCCTGCTTGTAATGAAGTACAATGTGGTTGGGCAGCAAATCACAGCCTTGAAGGTGCGCAAGAGTTAGCAAAAGAAATGCTAGCAAAACGTGATGAGTGGTCAGTTGTCTTCCAAGACGAACAATAATAAAATGGCATGTTCGCATATAAAGCGGACGTGCCATTTTTTTGTTGCTTTAGTTTTACCGGTTTTTGCTTCGCTTTTTCCTTTCACAACAGATAAATATTATTGTTTAAATAATAATTTTTATGAATAAATTTGTTGGATTAAGAAAAAAATAAGGTAACTAAATATGAGATTGATTCTAATTTGAACCGAGTTTTCCTTAGTGAAATTGTGTGTCAAAAGCTAACCTGTGTCTAGATTTTGACGGAAAATTTAACGATTTGTGAAACAATGGAAGACGAACGGAAAACGGTTACAAAAAGGAAAAAATCTGTCTTATAATGGTTTAGTAGTAAAATTATACATTTGGAGGGAATGCAATGAAAAAGGCTTTACTTGCACTAATTTTTGGTACTGCACTAGTTTTAGCTGCTTGTGGTGGCGGAGATGATACAGATAACGCAACCGACAATTCAGTAGCTAATAACCAAGGAGCAACAGAAAACACTGGTGACAATGATAATAACGCAAACAATGATACAACAACTGGCGATGAAACAGCATCTGATGCAACTACAGCTGAAGGTGACGTAGCGCATGGGGAAGAAGTTGTACATGGTGCATGTATTTCTTGTCATGGTGCTAATTTAGAAGGTCAAGGGGCTTTTCCAGCATTAAATAATGTTGGTTCTAGACTTTCTCAAGAAGAAATTCTAAATGTTATTAATAACGGTCGAGGCGGTATGCCAGCTGGAGTCGTAAAAGGTGAAGATGCTGAAGCAGCTGCTGCTTACTTAGCAACATTAAAATAATCAAATGAACATTAGACTAGTTGGAAAGAAACTCTTTCTAGCTGGTCTTTTTTTGTGTGGAGAAAATCGATATTGCTTAAATCTATTCAGAATTGATTTCATTTCTTTCATAACATGCTAAAATAAGTACAGTATGTTAAATAAGGTAAAGGGTGTTAAATAATAATGATTTCAGTAACTACAAGAGATGTTATAGAAAAGTTTAACTTAACATTAGTAAGTGGTAATGAAGGAATAGGTCGTTATATTACGACAAGTGATATTTCACGCCCTGGGTTAGAGATGGCAGGCTATTTTACACATTATCCAGCTGACCGTGTTCAATTAATTGGTAAAACTGAACTGTCTTTTTTTGAAATGTTACCTACAAATATTAAGAAAGAGCGAATGCAAAGACTTTGCTCGCAGGAAACACCTGCGATTATTATTTCTCGTGGATTAGAAGTTCCGGAAGAACTAATCCAAGCTTCAAACGAAAATAATGTGCCAGTCATGACCACTACAATGAAAACAACTCGTTTTTCAGGTAGATTAACGAATTTTTTAGAAAGTAGACTTGCACCTTTTGTTGCGATGCATGGTGTTCTAGTTGATGTATATGGTATCGGTGTATTAATCATCGGTAAAAGCGGAGTGGGTAAAAGTGAGACTGCGTTAGAGCTTATTAAAAAGGGCCATCGCTTAGTGGCGGATGATTGCGTTGAAATACGCCAAGAAGCCGAAGATCTTTTAATAGGAAGCCCGCCTCCTTTACTAGAACATTTACTAGAGATACGTGGAATTGGAATAATTGATATTATGACGTTGTTTGGAGCCAGTGCAGTTAGACCCTCAAAAAGGATTACTCTTATCGTAGAGCTTGAAAACTGGGATCCAGAAAAAGTCTACGATCGACTTGGCTTAGACGAAGAAAAAATGAAAATTATCGATACGGAAATTACGAAATTAACTATACCAGTTCAACCTGGCCGAAATGTGTCAGTAATTATCGAAGTGGCTGCAATGAATTATCGTTTGAAAAAGTTAGGTGTTAATGCAGCTCAAGAATTTACCCGTCGCTTAGAGGAAGTAATTTCTGTTCAAGATGATTATGATGATTATTAATCGTTTTAGTGATGGGACGTAAATAGAGAGGAGAAGTGGGATGGATTTTTTATTATTAGACCTTAACCCAATTGCTTTTTCAATTGGAGCGATTCATGTACGTTGGTATGGAATTTTAATTGCCTCTGGTATTGTATTAGCTTATATTGTTGGTCAACACGAAGGAAAGAAAAGAGGGCTGCCGAAGGACTTCTTCGCAGATTTACTGATTTGGGCTATCCCGATTTCAATTGTCTCAGCACGTATTTATTATGTTGTGATGGAATGGAAGTTTTATGGAGCAAACCCAGATAAAATCATACAAATATGGAATGGCGGTATTGCCATTCATGGAGCTTTAATTGGAGCAGTCGTAACTGCATATGTATTTTGCCGTAAAAAAGGTGTTAGCTTCTTAAAAGTAGCAGATATCGCCGCACCAAGTATTCTAATAGGACAAATTGTTGGCCGTTGGGGTAATTTCATGAACCAGGAAGCTTATGGCGGACCAGTTTCTGAAGAATTTTTACGCAATTTAATGCTTCCTGATTTTATTATCAACCAAATGTATATTAACGACCCAATGTATGGGGTATCGTATTTCCACCCAACTTTTTTATATGAATCACTGTGGAATGTTTTAGGACTTATTCTTTTATTAGTACTTAGAAAAGTGAATCTTCGTCGTGGGGAAATATTCTTTACTTATATCATTTGGTATTCAATTGGTCGAGCATTTATCGAAATGTTAAGAACGGATAGTTTATATTTATTTGGTATAGAACCGATTAGAATTGCTGTAGTAGTATCAATCCTTGGCATTATCATCGGTACATTTGCAATCATATACCGTCGTATAAAGGTGAAACCAGTAGTGCGTTATAAAGATCAATAATCTTCTAAACTGTTAGTTGTAAATGGTTTGAAGGAAATGAAGGAGTAACAATGATGCTTAAAGCTTTACTATTTGATTTTGACGGAACGTTATTAAATACGAACGATTTAATTATCCAAACTTTTATGCATGTGTTGGAAGAGCGATTTCCAGGACAATATAAACCAGAGGATTGTCTAAGATTTATAGGACCATCTTTGAAGGAAACATTTGAGGAAATAACGCCAAATGAAGTTGAGGAAATGATTGAAAAGTATCGACAGTGGAATCATGAACATCATGATGAATTAATCACTGAGTTTGATGGCGTCATTGAAACTTTAGAGGAGCTCCGTGCTTTAGGTATTCGTTTAGCGATTGTATCTACAAAAAGACGCGATACGATTAAGCGTGGGTTATCGATTATGGGGGCAAACGATTACTTTGAATTTTTAGTGGGCACGGAAGACGTAAAAAATGTCAAACCTGACCCTGAACCAGTACTCTTAGCAATCGAAAAGCTTGGTGTAAGTAAAGAAGATGTAATGATGATTGGTGATAATCATCATGATATTTTAGCTGGTAAGAATGCAGGAGTGAAAACTGCAGGTGTTGCTTGGTCATTAAAAGGTGAAGAGTATTTAAAAGAGTTTAAGCCTGATTATATCTTGCAACATATGTCTGATTTATTGTCCATTGTTAAGGAGTAATAGCCTATGAGAAGGACTGAACGATATAAGGTAGAAGGATCAAATTCATTATGGAATGTTTATAACACTGTTTCATTTTGGAAGGTTGTTAAATGCTTTATCTTTGGTCAAATCGGCCGTATCACTCCTTTTATGAGCTGGAAAAACTGGATTTATCGCACGTTTTTGGGGATGAAAATCGGAGACAAAACGTCTATCGCGTTGATGGTTATGCCTGACGCCATGTTCCCTGAGCGGATATCTATCGGAGATAATACGATCATTGGATTTAACACAACGATCTTAGCTCATGAATATTTAATAGAAGAATATCGATTAGGCGATGTCAAGATTGGAAGTAACGTGATGATTGGAGCGAATTCCACAATCTTACCGGGTGTTGAAATAGGCGATGGAGCGATCGTGTCTGCTGCAACACTTGTACATAAAGACGTTCCTGCAGGATCAATGTGCGGCGGAAATCCGATGCGAATCATTTTTACCGCTGAGGAAATGGCGGAACGGAAAAAGAAAGACGTACCCAATTGGCATAATGCTTAATGTTTAAAACTCACTATTTCGGTAGTGGGTTTTTTTATTGAGTTAATTTCGTATTTATAGCGCTCCAAAGAAAAAAGAATTTAGGTGGATAACCCCTTAAAAGAATGAATTGACGAATAACATCAAATATTATAAAATACTTTCATATACTAGTTCTCTAATTCTCTAGCACACTAAAGTGTCTTCGGGAAAATATAAGCGCTAAAACAATCAAAAATACGGTTACATATAGTCAGAAGCGAAATAATAACACTTATCCAACTATTTCAAAAACTTAGCGCTATAATAAATAAGTACGTAATACTAAAGATAAAATCAACACACAACACTAAACAAAATGTCTAGGAAGTGGAAATATGACAACGATTAAAATGTTTGAAAAGCCAATTGGCATGCGCGATACATTCCCAGCTACTTATGAAAAGATGGAAGCTGTGCAGCAAACAGGAAGAGGATTCCTGCGTGCACGTGGATTTGAATTCGTTAAAACACCAACATTAGAATATTACGACACAGTAGGGAAAGCTTCCGCAATCTATGATGCATCCCTATTCAAATTAGTTGATAGTCAAGGGAACACACTTGTTCTGAGACCAGATATGACAACACCAATTACTCGTGTAGCTACATCAAAGCTATTAAAAGAAAAGATTCCTTTACGACTAGCTTACTTTGCAAATGTATTTAGAGCGCAACAACTAGAAGGCGGTCGTCCAGCAGAATTTGATCAAATGGGAATCGAAATCATTGGTGACCAAACTGTTTACGCAGATGCTGAAGTCATTATTACAGCAATTAACCTTGTTCAAAACTATGGAATTCAATCCTTTAAAGTGACGATTGGCCATGCGGGCATATTAAACTGCATTTTAAATGATTATACAGAAGATGATCAACAAGCTAATAAGTTGCGTTCTCTATTAGTAGAACGTAATTATGTTGGATTTGAAGAGGCAGTTATTTCATTTGATTTACCTAAAACAAAATCAGATGCACTACTTCAATTTATCAATGAAGCGACGAACATTGAATCCATTGAGCAAATCGAAAAATATGTATCAAAAAATGATGCGCTATTATACATGCGACAATTAGCTGAAATTATTCATCAAGCAGATTTATCAAAGTATGTTTCTTTTGATTTCACGTTATCTAGCCATATGAATTACTATACGGGAATGCTGTTTGAATTGTTTGCAGAAGGAAGTGGATTCCCTCTTGGAAACGGTGGACGTTATGATGGTTTACTACATCATTTCGGAAGTGATGTTGGAGCAACTGGCTTTGGAATTCGTGTGGATCGATTATTAGAAATTCTACCAACACGACCAACCACTGACAAAACGGTTGCAGTAATCTTTGAATCAACTCAATATATTCAAGCACTTCAACTTGCAAACAACTTAAGAAATGAAGGAAAGCTTGTTACACTGCAAGCAAAAAGTGGGTTAGTCAATGTGGAAGCTTTCACCCAAGTATTTGATGAAGTGCTTTATGTTAGCCAGGAGGATCAAGAGTAATGACAGAATTAACAGTTGCCATGCCAAAAGGGCGTATTTTTGAAGAAGCGTATAAGATGCTAATCGAGGCTGGCTATAACTTACCAGAAGAAGTAGAAATGTCTCGTAAATTAATTATAGAAATTCCGGAAGAGCAGATTCGTTTTATCTTAGCAAAACCAATGGATGTACCGGTTTATGTTGAGCATGGCGTTGCAGATATCGGGATTGCTGGTAAAGATGTATTACTTGAACTACAACGAAATGTACATGAACTATTAGACTTAAAAATTAGCCAATGCTATATTGCTTCTGCAGGCTTACCAAATACAAAAATGAATGATATTGCACCGCGTATTGCTACAAAATACCCGAATATCGCCATGAACTACTACAAAGAAATGGGCGAGCAAGTTGAAATTATCGAATTAAACGGATCCATTGAACTTGCTCCAATGATTGGTTTAGCTGATCGAATCGTCGATATTGTCTCAACTGGTAGAACATTAAAAGAAAATGGTTTAGTAGAATACGAACGTATTACAGATGTGTCTTCTCGTCTAATTGCAAACCCAGTAAGTTATCGCATGAAGAGTGCTCGCATTCAAGAGATTGTATCACGTTTGAAAAAAATCGTTAATTAGAGAGAAGGTCTACTATGAAAATCACAAAACTAACGAACACTATTTCATTGAAAAGACAATTAGAAGGCGGCAATGAAGATCAACTTAAAACAGTGCGACAAGTTATACAAGACGTTCGCGAAAACGGCGATGAAGCATTAAGAAAATACAGTGAAATGTGGGATAAAGTCTCCCTTGAAGATTTTCGTGTGTCCCAATCAGAAATAAATGAGGCTGTCGCTCAATTTGACCCACAACTGAAAAAAGATTTAGAAGAAGCGGCTCAAAATATTCGTTATTACCATGAAGCGCAAAAAAGAAACGACTATAAGTTACCATTAGCGGATGGTTCATGGTTAGCACAACGTATTATCCCGCTTGATGCAGTTGGGTTATATGTACCTGGTGGTTCTGCAGCATATCCATCCTCTGTTTTAATGAATGTAATCCCTGCACAAGTTGCAGGAGTAAAACGTATTGTCATTACTTCACCTGCAGGTAAGGACGGCAAATTGCCTCCAGCAGTACTTGTAGCTGCTCACATTTTGGGTATTAAAGAGATTTATAAGGTTGGTGGGGCACAAGCAATTGCAGCCCTTGCCTATGGTACGGAATCTATAGCACCAGTTGATAAAATCACAGGACCTGGAAATATCTACGTTGCATTAGCGAAGCGTGAAGTTTTCGGAGAAGTTGCCATTGATATGATTGCTGGACCTAGTGAAATCTGTGTTTTAGCTGATGATACTGCTTTTGCAGATGAAGTTGCGGCGGATTTACTATCTCAAGCAGAACATGACCCTTTAGCTTGTGCTGTACTAATCACAACAAGTGAAAGCTTAGCAGATGAAGTTGCCGAGCAAGTTGAAAGTCAATTAAGCAAGTTACCTCGTGAAGAAATTGCTCGCAAGTCCGTTGATAACTTTGGTCAAATCTATATTGCTGAAACGATGGATCAAGCGGTTGCAGCTGTTAATTCGCTTGCACCGGAACACTTAGAAATCATGACGGAGAAAGCAGAAGTAGTGGCAGAACAAATCCGCCATGCAGGATGCGTATTTATCGGAAGATATAGTTCAGAGCCTGTTGGAGATTATTTTGCTGGTACAAACCACGTACTACCTACAAACAGTACAGCTCGATTTGCTAGTGGATTAAATGTAGATGATTTCATCAAAAAAACGAACGTTGTTTACTACAGTGAAAAGACTTGGAAAGAGAATGCACCAAAGATTGCAAGACTTGCAAGAATGGAAGGTCTTGAAGGGCATGCACGTGCTGTAGAATCTCGTGGTTGGGATAAAGGAGAATAGAGAATGTCTGAAGCTAAAAGAAGATATGCAAAAATTGATCGCAATACAAATGAAACGAAAATAAGCGTAGAATTAGACTTAGATGGTGAAGGAAAAGCTGAAATTAATACAGGCGTTCCGTTTATGGACCATATGCTCGACCTATTTGTAAAACACGGTTTATTTAACGGGAAAATCATTGCAAATGGTGATACACATATTGATGACCACCATACTACTGAAGATATCGGTATTGTATTAGGGCAAGTGATTCGAGAAGCACTAGGCGATAAAAAAGGCATTAAACGCTATGGTAATGCGTTTGTTCCAATGGATGATGCACTAGCGCAAGTTGTCATTGATTGTTCGAATCGACCACACCTTGAATATAGAGTAGAGCCACAATTAACGCAAAAGGTAGGAACATTTGATACGGAGCTTGTTCATGAATTTTTATGGAAATTTGCATTAGAAGCTCGTATGAATGTTCATGTCATTGTTCCTTATGGACATAACACCCACCATATTATTGAAGCAATCTTCAAAGCACTTGCAAGAGCGATTGATGATGCGGTACAGATTGACCCACGTGTGAAAGGTGTGCCGTCAACGAAAGGATTATTAACATGATGAAAATTGGCGTAATTGATTATGGCATGGGCAATTTATTTAGTGTAGAACAAGCACTAAAAAGATTAGATTGCGAACCAGTTGTCACTTCAAACATTGACGAATTAAATACATGTGATGCCCTTATCCTACCAGGTGTTGGTGCATTTCCAGACGCTATGAAACGACTAGCTGAAACTGGCTTGGACCAATTTATTAAACAACAAACAAAGCCATTACTTGGAATTTGTTTAGGGATGCAATTACTTTTTGAAAAAAGTGATGAAGTTGCATTAACAGAAGGACTTCGAATTTTTAAAGGGCATATTAAACGTTTCGAAGGTGTTCCCCGTATTCCACATATGGGCTGGAACGACTTACAATTTGCCTCTATTCCAAATTGGTTAAATGAAGATGAAATGTTAGAAGATCGCCATGTCTATTTTGTTCATTCCTTTTATGCAACAGAACTTGCGCAAGAAGAGCTTGTTGCATTTGCAGAATACGAAGGAGTTAAGGTCCCTGGTATCGTACAAAGTGGTAACTTCACTGGGATGCAATTTCACCCTGAAAAATCCGGAGCATTTGGTGTATTCTTATTAAACCAATGGCTAAAAGGATTGGAGGTTGCACCATGTTAACAAAACGTATTATTCCTTGTCTTGATGTAAAAGAAGGTCGAGTAGTAAAAGGAATTCAATTTGTAGAATTACGAGATGCAGGCGATCCTGTTGAACTAGCAAAATTCTACGATGAGCAAGGCGCAGATGAATTAGTATTTTTAGATATCTCTGCTTCTCATGAAGGCCGAGAAACCATGGTGGATGTAGTACGTAAAACTGCATCAGCACTTGCTATTCCATTTACTGTTGGCGGAGGTATTCGTACTTTAGAAGATATGAAACGAATTCTACGTGCAGGTGCAGACAAAGTCTCAGTAAATACATCAGCTTTACAACGTCCTGAATTAATTAAAGAAGGCTCGGATTACTTCGGTGCGCAATGTATTGTAGTGGCGATTGATGCACGGTATAGCGACGAAGATGGTACATGGATGGTTTACACACATGGAGGACGCAATAAAACCGAATGGAAAGCAGTAGAATGGGCGAAAGAAGCTGTTCGTTTAGGTGCTGGTGAAATTTTACTTACCAGTATGAATCAAGACGGCGAAAAAAGTGGATTTGATTTAGAATTAACAAGAGCAGTACGCGAAGCAGTTACAGTTCCTGTTATTGCAAGCGGTGGTGCGGGAAATGCACAGCACTTCCAAGAGGTATTACAGGATGTGGATGCTGACGCAGCATTGGCAGCATCAATTTTCCATTACAAAGAAACGAGCGTAGCAGAAGTGAAATCTTACTTGCGCGAAAAAGGAGTCCGTGTTAGATAATGATAGCAATAGATAATCTTAAATTCGACGAAAAAGGGTTAATTACAGCAGTAGTTCAAGATGCCCAATCAAAAGAAGTATTAACAGTTGCCTATATGAACGAAGAATCTTTACAAAAAACGATTGAAACTGGGGAAACTTGGTTTTATTCTCGTTCAAGACAAGAACTATGGAACAAAGGAGCAACTAGTGGTAACACACAAAAAGTGATTTCTATTAAAACCGATTGTGATCAAGATGCTCTTGTAGTGGAAGTGTTACCAGCTGGTCCAGCTTGTCACAATGGTACAACTTCATGCTTTACTGAAAAAATAGTTGAAAATGCACAGGTTGGTACTGTAGGGATCATCCCTTATTTAGCAGAGGTAATTCG
>DATMFE010000414.1:0-4354 GCA_035556295.1 Ureibacillus sp. | reverse complement strand
TGAACCATGAGCCGCGACTACTCACCATTTCATGTTTAGTTGTTCATCAACTACAAGAGTAAATGTATCATAAATAAACAGAAACCGTCATTAGTATACTTGTACCAGTGGTGGGATATTGAGGATAATAAATATTTTTATGAAAATATTATCGTTCTAACTACGTAAGTTTATTATCTTAACGTACAGTTTTTTCAAAATATTGACTTACTCCATAATAAATTACAAAATTGTTTTTTGTATGTTTAAAATTCGGAATTTTCATATAAAATGTTGACTTTTTAGAAAAAAAGAACTTTGATATAAATAGTAATGATATTCCAAAAATAGGGATTTTTTTATTTGTGGAAAACGATACTATAATATTTTAAGGGGGAGGAGGATCATTCGTGAGTCAAAAATTATTGTTTGAAAGAGAAGGAAATATTGAATGGATTATTTTAAACAACCCTGCTAAAGCAAACTGCTTATCGAGAGACATGCTAATAGATCTTATTGAACATTTGCAAATGTTAAAGAATAATGAGCAAGTAAGCGTTGTCATTATAACTGGCAGCGGAGAGAAATCATTTTCAGCAGGAATGGATGTCAATGAATTTGTAGGTCTAACTCCACAAACTGGATACGAACTTATCTCTTTATTAAAACAGGTCTGTGAATTGGTTCGTAAAATTCCACAAGCTGTAGTTGTAGCTATAAACGGCTACTGTATAGGCGGGGCAATGGAAATTGCAATGGCAGCCGATATTCGAGTGGCTACCAAAGATGCAATTTTTATCATGCCGGAGATAAAGTTAGGTATTCCATCTGTTTTAGATTCTGTTTTGCTCCAGAAGCACATTGGGTTAAGCCGCGCAAAAGAGATGCTGCTCACAGGTGACGCTGTCAGCGCAGTGGAAATAAATCAGTTTGGTTTTTTGAATGCGCTGATAGAATTATCTGAATTAAAAGCAACTGCTGAATCTTTCGCACGTAGAATTGCTATAAATCATAGAGTTACTATCAAACAGCAAAAAGACCTTTTTGAAACGTGGCAGAATACTTCACTCGATACTGCGATTCAAGATAGTATGAACCAATTTGCTTTATCGTTTAGTACAGGGGTTCCTCAGGAAAAGATAGCAGAGTTTTTTGCTGCAAAACAAAAATAATTCCCCGAATAGTTTTGAAAACTTTGATTGGGTGTAGTGATTACTTCCTAGCAAAATGGATAATAAGGCTATTTTAAAATTAAATGATAGTGACTTTTACTAGATTTAATGTTTTTAAGGCTTATTAGCTCTGCTTATTAGAGTGCGTTTAGATATTTTCGAGTAGTATTAAGGGGGAGCATAACAATGTGAAAAGCTAAAAAAAGTCCCAAGTGATTTCACTTGGGACGGAAATAAGATCGTGTTTACGATTTTATTCTTAGTTTATTCCTTTTCTAGTGTTGTCATGGATGGTTTGCGTAGGAAATAACTTTATTTGTGGCAGTTTGGAATCTAATGCTAATAGTGAGCTTTCATTGAAGAGTAGTTGGATAGGCGATGATTAGTAAAGTCACGTCAAACTCGAATCCTCCCAGAGAGCCACTGTCTAGTTTTATGAATAAGATTGCGCCCAGCATGATGCACGCCACTAAACCAGCAAAGAGTCTTGTCCCCAAACCTAAAATTTCTTCTAGTTTTTTTATGATTGGAAAGTACAATCAATGTCTCGAATCTCTTCTGCTGTTAATTGCACATCTAATGTTTTTAAATTATCTAGTACTTGTTCCGCTCTCTTCGCACCTGGAATCACAACGTCAATGGAAGGGCGTGTTAAATACCAAGCTAAGACGATATGGGCAACGTTTGTTTGTTTAGCATCGGCAATTTTACGTATCTTTTCTACTTTTTCTAAGTTTTGTGCAAATGCTGCTCCTTGCAAATGCGGCATTTGCGAACGAAGGTCATTAAATACCATGTCTTTATTGTATTTACCTGCTAATATGCCAGCTGCTAGAGGGAAGTAAGGTATAAATGAAATATTCTGCTCTGCTGTATAAGGGAGTAATTCTTTTTCCGCAGATCGTTGTAATAAATTATATTCACCTTGATAAACATCGACATAACCGTCTGTATTCGCTTCTTTTAACTGATCCATTGAGAAGTTAGAAACACCAATCGCTCTAATTTTTCCTTCGTCTTTCAATTGTTTTAATGCACCAACCGCCTCATCTTTTGGTGTATCGTTATCCGGAAAATGTATATAAAATAAATCGATGTAATCCGTTTGCAGACGTTTTAAGCTCTCCTCAACAGCTTGTTTTAGAAAGTGCGGAGAATTGTCGATCACAACATCTTGTCCAACAAATTTATGTGCACCTTTTGTAGCGATAACAATGTCGCTGCGTTTTCCTGTTTCTTTCATGATTTCTCCCACTAATTCTTCAGAACGCCCTGGTCCGTAAATGAATGCTGTATCTAGAAAGTTAACCCCGTGATTAATTGCTGCTCGCACTAACTCTTTTCCTGCCTCTTCATTTAAATTAGGATAAAGATTATGACCTCCGACAGCATTCGTTCCAAGTCCAATCGGATTGACGTATATATCTGTTTTTCCTAATTGTGTTTGTTTAGTCATTTTCATTCCTCTTTTCACATTTTTTTATTTTGCAGACAAGTTAAACAACTATAGTAAAAAATAAATTTTTCGAATTTAGGAAAAATAATAGATTTCTTCATATATTTTACACCTTTCTATTTATACTATACTACATATCTATTTATTAATAATAATTCATTATAAACTTACTTGACAAAATTAATTTATATAAATAAACTAACTTACATAAAGTAACTGAAAATGGTTAAAAGAAATAAAAAGATGAGTTAGGGAAAGTTATATGAAGTGCAGTTTTAGGACTTATTGTCTTTATTCATGGGTTGTCAAAGTTTCAAGGTGGAATAACTAACATTTCTAGCTTTTTGACAGCATTGGAATTTCAGGATTTATGGTCTATGTTATTGCGTTAATCACAATTCTTCTAGGAATCGAATTCTATTAGAGATTTAGCGGAAGGAAGATGTACATATGGAAGCTTCTGAGGGTTTGAAACATAAAGGAATCGAAATTGGTCTCTACACGCTTGCAGATATCGGTCCTGATCCTCATACAGGCAAAACAGTTAGTGCTCATCAACGAATCAAGGAAATTATTCAAGCCGCCAAGCTTGCTGATGAGGCTGGACTTGATGTCTTCGGGGTGGGGGAACATCATCGATTAGACTATGCGGTATCAGCTCCTCCAGTTGTTTTAGCGGCCATTGCCCAAGCAACTAAGCGAATTAAATTGACAAGCACCACTACCGTGTTAAGCACAGTGGACCCGGTTCGCTTGTTCGAGGACTTTGCAACCTTAGATTTACTTTCGGAAGGCCGTGCAGAAATCATCGCTGGCCGGGGAGCATTTGTGGAATCTTTTCCTCTCTTTGGTTTTGACACAAATGACTACGATGCACTGTTTTCAGAAAATATGGATTTATTTTTAAAGCTGAATGAAAACGAGAGAATCTCTTGGACTGGACGGTTTCGCCCCTCATTAAGGGAAGCTGAGATTGCACCGCGACCCGCTCAGAGTCAATTGCCAATCTGGATTGGAGTTGGAGGGACACCGGAGAGTGCAGTCCGTGCGGGTAGATTAGGGGTTGGTATGGCATTAGCTATCCTCGGCGGCGATCCAGTGAGATTTAAGCCGCTGGTTGATCTATACTATAAAGCTGGCATCGAGGCCGGACACGATTTGGAAAATCTCAAGATTGGTGTAACAGGTCATGGATACATCTCAAAGACAACCGAGCGAGCCAAGGAGGAGTTCTATCCCTATTATTCAAATTACTGGTCATACGTTAATCGTCAGCGAGGAATGGGGTTTAGGATGTCAAGAGCAGACTTTGAGCAAATGACCAGTCCAGGTACTGCTTTGTTTGTAGGTAGTCCACAACAGATTGTCGAGAAAATTCTCCACCAATATGAGCTTTTTGGACATAGTCGTTTCTTGGCACAAATGGACATAGGGGGGCTGCCGTTTGAGAAAGTAGCTGAGGGCATTGAGCTGTTAGCAACGGAGGTAGCTCCAATTGTTCGGAAAGAAACGAGTAAGTAAGTTTTAAACAGGCAAACATTAGTTATTAAAACATATAGGCGGTGTGAAAGATGGGGTTTTTGGAAAAAATATTTGGAAAACAAATGAAGGAGGAAGAAACAATGACTGAAAAATTAAACATTGGGATTATCTTAGGAAGCACGCGTCAAGGACGTGTAAGTCCACAAGTAGGAAAATGGGTAAAAGAAATTGCGGACAAACGTGAGGATGCAAATTATGAAATAGT
>DATMFE010000413.1:0-1649 GCA_035556295.1 Ureibacillus sp. | reverse complement strand
CCTTTTTTTACAACCAAGGATTTAGGTACTGGTTTGGGGCTGACTCAAGTGTTTTCTGTTATTTATCAACATGGTGGGAGAATTGTCGTTGATAGTGAAGAAAATCAAGGGACAACATTTACAATTAAGATTCCTCAACTTAATAAAAAATGTAACCAAGGAGTTAAAAATTTGAATTTAAAATTTGAAGAAAATTATTGTATTAAAAACTTCCTTTTTGAAAATCGAAAAGTCTTTGAAGAGAGATTATTAGAAGAGGCCATTAATGTAAAAGGAAAAATTGAAGAAATACACCATATTGGAAATATAAACCTTTTAAATAATGCACACAAGCTTGTATTATTTGTTGTAGAAGAACGAGAACATGAATTAATTTCCTTTGCTAAGCAAGAAGGAGTAGCGTGGGCCAAATATTCATTAACACTTGCCTTCAAGCTAGAATGGATTCGGGCAATCCGACGAACTTTATGGGATTTCTTATATCATTTTGATTTACTAAACAAAACGGAAGTGGATCGAGTGACATTTTTTATGTTGGAAAAAGGTATAAATAAATCGATTGATTTATTTCTCACTTACTTTTTTATCAGTTATTCTACATACAAAGATGAATTACTAGATAAACAACGAAATCTTGTAGAGAATCTTTCTGTTCCTATTATCCCTATTAATGATAAGATATGCATTTTACCGTTAATTGGTATGATTGATTATTTAAGGATCTCCACTATTCAAGATAAAGTCCTCACTGAAATCGAAACTCATCATATAGAAACATTAATTATCGACCTCTCAGGTATTACTCCTATGGAACAAGAAATAACGAACAATTTTGTAAAAATCATTGATGGTATATCCATGATGGGCTGTAAACTCATTATAACAGGAATGCGGGCTGAAATTGTGAGGAGCTTCACAGATTTAGGCATCAGCATAAATCATCAAGCGGAATTTAAAGGCACTCTACAGCTAGCGTTGAATGATTTTTTCACTGAAAAGTCACAGTGACATAAATGGTTGTGGATAATGTGTGTGTAATTCTGTGGATAAGTCTGTAGGTAGAAGAGCTAGCACTTTTGGGCAAGGGGGAGCTTATGGATAACCTCTCTTGCCCAATCTAGTATCTAGTCATCTTTGAATGGCCTATCAGCCAAAGCTGCTTCTTATGATAGCTATTCACAAGTATTAACACCCGAACAGCTTACCTCTTTAGATAATTGATAGGAAGCTTGAGGAACGTTTCTTGCCTTATAATCAATGTCATCTGAGGAATAAATCGTAATGATCACTTGGCCTCCGTATCTTATAGCTCGGATTAAAATCGGTTGATTATAATTATTTTTAAAGCTAAAATCAGGACCATACCAACTGACTGTAGCATCGCGACCAGGTGGAACATAAGGAACACGTCTACTGTGAGAATAACGCTCCATAATCTGCATCCCAGTGCGATCAATAGCATTAAACAGAGTGGAGGATACTTGACAAATCCCTCCTCCAATCCCTTCTGAAAACTCTCCTTTTACGATAACACGAGCTGGTAAATAGCCTCTTTCTGCAGTTCTCCTGCCAACGACTTTGTTAAATGAAAAGATTTCTCCAGGAAAAACGACATGATTATTAATAGCTTCTGCAGCCAGTGAAATGTT
>DATMFE010000412.1:0-2516 GCA_035556295.1 Ureibacillus sp. | reverse complement strand
CCGTATAAAATCATCGGGTTAATAACAATACTCTTGATGGGCCTCTTTGCCTTTATGAATGTACCGGGGCTGCAAGTATATGTAGTGATGCTGGCAGAACGCTTTGTACCAAGCGCGGTAGATGTTGCGTCAGCCATTAATATCGCTGCATTTAATGCAGGGATTGCAATGGGTTCCTATTTTGGAGGGCTGATTACAGATTCAATCGGACTTATCCACACATCGTGGATTGGTGCACTCATGGTGTTAGCAGCAGTAATTCTGACAGCGTTTAGTAGAGCGATGGAACGCAGAGATCAAGGCAACAATGCTTGATTTAAAAAAATGAAATGAAAAATTGGAGGAATTAAAATGGTTAAAAATTTACAAGACACAACAACTTTGCATAATGGCGTAAAAATGCCTTGGTTTGGGCTAGGAGTATTCAAAGTGGAAGAAGGACCTGAACTAGTAAACGCTGTGAAATCAGCCATCAAAAATGGTTATAGAAGTATTGATACAGCAGCGATTTATGGAAATGAAGAAGGGGTCGGCAAAGGAATCGGGGAAGGTTTAGCAGAAGCTGGCATTTCAAGAGAAGAGGTTTTTGTCACTTCGAAAGTCTGGAATTCTGACTTAGGCTATGAATCGACTTTGGCTGCATTCGAGACAAGCCTTGAAAAACTGGGTTTGGAATATTTGGATTTATATCTAATCCACTGGCCAGTTGAAGGAAAATACAAAGATGCATGGAAAGCACTCGAAACACTTTATAAAGAAGGTCGTGTAAAAGCAATCGGGGTTAGTAACTTCCATATTCACCATCTTGAAGATTTAATGAAGGATGCTGAAATTAAGCCAATGGTCGATCAAGTAGAATTGCACCCACGACTAACGCAAAAAGAACTGCAAGCATTCTGCAAGGAAAACGGCATTCAGCTTGAGGCGTGGTCACCATTAATGCAAGGCCAATTGCTTGATAACGAAACATTACAAGAAATTGCTAACAAATATAATAAATCCGTTGCCCAGGTTATTCTGCGCTGGGACTTGCAAAATGGGGTAGTCACTATTCCAAAATCAACAAAGGAACATCGAATTGTAGCTAACGCTGATATATTCGATTTCGAATTAACAAAAGAAGACATGGATGTAATCGACGGTTTAAATCAAAACACCCGCGTAGGTCCGGACCCAGATAACTTTGATTTCTAAGAGTCGCGGGATTAATAAGTTTAATATCTTCGTTTAAATAAAACTGCTCTATAGCCTTTCAAAAACGCACAAATGCCAACTTAACAGCATTTGTGCGTTTTAATTTGTTGCGGGCTAAGTTAAGATCAATCTGGCATAGATGACATCTTCTTCTAATGATTGCTGCCTGTATACCTGGAAACCTTTATTGTTTTAACTTCTTGCATTTGGTTATTCTATATTTATGCTAAAATAACTTGTCAGACCTTAACTTTGGGTGATGACCTTTGAAATAAGTACAAGGTTGTGAAGAATTATGAAGTTCGGAACTAATAATACTCTTGGCTATAAGGGAAGAGTTATTAGTTTATTATTTGTCGGTATACTAATTTTATTTATAAGGATAGTGGTGATTCATCAATTTGGTGAACCGCCCCACAAACTTCCTATCCCTGCCATCATAGCATTAATTGTTGCTTGGCAAATAGGGAGATTTTATGATAAATCAGTTTATTTAACGATGAAAGATTCGCTTACTGATTTATATAATCGACGTTTTGTAATAGAAAAATTCGTTAAGCTGGCAAAGTACGCTACTAAGAAAGAGTTAAAAATCGCGGTTTTAATTTTGGATGTTAACGAATTTAAAAAAATCAATGACAGTTATGGCCATGACTATGGGGATAAAATACTGTTGAACATCGCGAATTCATTAAAAGCATCATTTCACAAACAGGATATTATCTCCAGATGGGGAGGAGATGAATTCCTGATTCTGTCCATTTATTCGAATGAGGATACAATAAAAACAAAAATAGACACATTCCAAAGTAATTTAAGTTCAATACCAAATCGAAAAACGGACGTATCCGTATCAATCGGTCAAGCAAATTATCCAACTGACCATACTAACTTAGACGAATTGATTGCTCTAGCAGATGCAAATATGTATGAAATAAAACTAAACTATAAAGAAAAGAACAACTAAATGCAGGAGCGCGTGTTATAATGGAGAACTCATGCTGTAATTGGAAGCCTAAAACGCCTCCGCTTAACTTGAAAATGGAGGTGTAAGTAATGAATAAACGATGGACCATCGATAAAATAAAAGAATTTGTTGAGAAAAATTCAGATAGTAAGCTATTAACGACAGAATATCACGGATTTTCCCAAAAGCTGCTTTTTAAATGTTCATGTGGGACGAATTTTGAAAAAACATTTACGAAGTTTAAAAATAATAACCAACGTAAATGTGACGTCTGCCAACCACCAAAAGAGTCACGCTAATGATCATGAAGTGCCGATTTCTATTTAATAGAACTTCGGTACTTTTTTTGATGCAG
>DATMFE010000411.1:0-42443 GCA_035556295.1 Ureibacillus sp. | reverse complement strand
ATAGAGTAATCCATCATTTGAAGCCATAGACATTGGATAGTTACCTATTGGTGTTTCACCAATTTTATTACCTTGCTGATCATAGCTTAATACAGAATTTGTTTCGCTGTTGGTTATAAAGATCCTTTGGTATTCGGAATCATAATAAGCATTTGTCGATCCCAAGCCCGTTTGAATTGATGTCAGTAGTTTGCCAGTAGACAATTCATAAATATCAGCATCAGCTAGTTTGTGACCATATAGTAAAACACGGTCGTGCTGAATTAATAGGGCACCTGTATATTCTTTATCGAACGCCCACTTCGCTATTGGATCACCTGATTCATCAAAAAATGAGAGGGAGGGCTCAAGAATATTCATAGAAGCAATAAAGGATTGTTGTTGTTTGATAGAAGGTAATTTCTCCTCTGAGCAACCAACGAGAATGTATATGCACAAAAATATTAAAATCAATAGACCTCTTCTCACTACGCAACCATCACCTCTAACTCAAATTTTACTCCATAAATGTGAAGTTTAAATGAAATTAAAACGACAACATTGCTACAAAATGATGTTATTTTCTTATCATTGAATGATTGTCAATACTAGACAAATGCTTGCTATAAGTTCAAAAAGTTAATAGACAAATATAGAATAAAAAGTTACCTGGACATTAGTAACCTTTTTCCAATAAAAAATGTAGACAAGTTTAGCTATTAAACTTTGTCTACATTTTTTAATCGTTTTTGCTTATTTAAAAATACGATCTAGCATTTCTTTAGCTGCTTTTTTTCCCTGTGAGACACAGTCTGGAATACTAATCCCCTCATAAGAACTACCAACTAATTGAATATTAGGATATTGTTCATGTAAATTATTTTTTAATTTTTCCATTCGCCTTTCATGACCAACTGTGTACTGAGGCATCCCCTGATTCCAACGGGAAACAACTGTGAATTCAGGTGTACCTGTTACTCCTATTGATTTTTGCAAATCATTCAATACTGTTTGCTCAATTGCTGTGTCAGATAATTCAACAATGGCCTCATCACCAACACGACCGATATAAGCACGGAACAAGTCATAACCTTCCGGCGCTACATTATCCCATTTATGATTACACCAAGTACACGTAGTAATAGCATAATCACTATTTCTAGAAACAAAGAACGTCATTGCATCCTTTTTGTCACTACGATTTTCAGACTTTTTAAAAGCCATTGTAACAGTTGCAATAGATGCATAGTTCATATTGGGCATCTCATGTAATGGCGAAATATCGTCTATCATTTCCTTTACTGCATTAAATGGCGTCGTTAAGATGACAGCGTCACATGTAATGGGTGACATATTATTTAAAGAAATGGACAGATGATCATCCACTTTTTTAATTTTTTCTACTTTAACACCTTTAAAGACCTTCTTTGTCTCTAGCTTTGACTGTAATGTTTCGATTAATGTTTCAAGTCCATTTTGAAATGTTTGGTAAGATGTTGCTTTACGCTCTTGAGAGAACGAGTTGGCTTTTTTCACTCCTAAAATGAGACTTCGATATTGTTTTTCAAGTTGATAGAAGTGCGGAAACATCGCTTGAATACTTAAATGATCAATATCTCCAGCAAATGTTCCAGCTAACAATGGTTCCACAAGGTTTTCCACTACTTCTTTACCAAAGCGACGACGGAAGAAGTCCCCTATTGGTTCATCTTCCGCATTGCTTTTTGGTAGTACGAGGTCGCCAGCAGCACGAACTTTGCCAGAAATCGATATTATACCGGATGTGACGAAGGAGGAGACTCCAAGTGGTCCACCAAAAATAAAGTTTGTTGGAATTGGATATAACCCATTGCCAACTGCTACATAAGTTTTTCCATCGTTATTACGTATCAGTTGATCTTCTATCCCCAAATCGCACGCTAGGTTGCGTACACTATTTGAGAAATCTAGAAAAGATTCAGGTCCTCTTTCGATAATGAACCCATCTTTTCTTAAAGTATGAATTTTCCCACCTAAACGCAAAGATGACTCGATCAAAATGATGTCTAAAGGTAGATTTTGTTCTTCCGCCATTCTTTGCATATAGAAAGCTGCTGTTAAGCCAGTGATTCCACCACCAATAACCGCAATCTTTTTTCTACTTAAAGTCACCTACATCACGCTTCCTAAATTAGTTAGCTAATCTTTTAAAAATTGCATCCACCATTGCATCGATGAACAATGGATGTGTATTTGGCATTGGAGGACGGCGATAAGTTGCACCTAATTCTTCACATACCACTTTACATTCATAATCATTATCATATAAAACTTCTAAATGTTCCGTTACAAATCCAACCGGTGTATAAACAAATGAACGGAAACCTTTATTTTCATATAGTTCACGAGTTAAATCTTGAACATCAGGTCCTAACCAAGGTTCTGGTGTTTGACCAGCTGATTGCCAACCTACTTCAACATTTTTCACACCAGTTGCTTCTTGAATTAAACGAGCTGTTTCAATTAATTGATCTTCATATGGATCTCCAGCTTGTTTAATTTTTTCTGGTAATGAGTGGTTTGAAACGATTAGACAAGCTTTTTCGCGTTCTTCTTCGCTCATTTCACCAAATGCTTCATCAATTGCCTGTTTCCAATACTCGATAAATTTAGGCTCATCATACCAAGCTTCAACTGAAGTAAGTTTTAGTGAGCTACCTAATTTATCAATTGTTTCTTGCGCACGACCATTGTAAGTTTTGATTGAAAATGTTGAAAAGTGTGGTGCAAGTACGATTGATACTGCTTCTTCAATACCTTCGTTTACCATTGCTTCTACAGCATCTTCGATGAATGGTTCAATATGTTTTAATCCGATGAATAATTTATATTCTACTTCGTCTTGAACTTCATTTAGACGATCGCGTAATGTTTCTGCTTGCTTTTGAGTCATTTTTGCAAGAGGAGAAATACCACCGATTGCTTTATATCTGCTTTTTAAATCTTCGATATGTTCTTCAGATGGTTTTCTGCCATGACGAATGTGTGTATAATATCTTTCAATATCTTCTTCTTTGTATGGTGTTCCGTATGCCATTACTAATAATCCACGAACTGGTTTCATGATATCACCTCTAATGTTTATTGACCTAATTGCGCAATTCTTTCTCTACTATAATCGTGTATAAATGTTGTTAATCGTTTTAATACTGCTGGGTCAACTTCTGGGAATACCCCATGACCTAAGTTAAAGATATGTCCAGGTACTTCTAACCCTTGATCAATAATATCTTTTGTACGTTGTTCAATAACTGACCAATTAGCTAATAAAATTGTTGGGTCTAAATTTCCTTGAACTGCTTTTGTTACACCAAGCTCACGTGCCTTACGAATTGGTAATCTCCAATCTAAGCCCACCACGTCAACATCTAAATCATTCCACTCATTTACTAAGTGACTCGCTCCAACTCCAAATAAAATCAAAGGTACATTTTCTTTTTGAAGTTCAGCAAAAATTCGTGTCATTACTGGTTTAATAAAGATTCGATAATCTTCAACATTTAAAGCTCCAACCCAAGAGTCAAAGATTTGGATTGCTTTTGCTCCAGCCTCAACTTGAGCGGAAATATCCGAAATAATCATATCGCCAAGTTTGTCCATTAGAGCAAACCAAGCAACTGGTTCAGAAACCATAAATGACTTCGTTTTTGCATAATTTCTTGAAGGGCCGCCTTCAATCATATAACTTGCAAGTGTAAACGGCGCACCAGCAAAACCAATAAGTGGTACATTTAATTGTTCTTCTGTAAGCAATTTAATTGTTTCAAGAACAAATGGTGTATGTGCTTTTGGATTAAACTCACCTAAATTTTCAATATCCTTCATCGAACGAATAGGATTCGAAATCACTGGGCCGACACCAGCTTTGATTTTTACATCTACACCAATACCTGGGAGTGGCGTCACAATATCCTTGTAAAGGATTGCCGCATCAACATCATAGTTTTCAACTGGTAAACGAGTTACATACGCACATAATTCAGGTTGATGAGTAATTTCTTCTAAAGAGTATTTTTCTTTAATTGCTCTGTATTCAGGCTGTGATCGACCAGCTTGCCTCATATACCAAACTGGCGTATACTCAGTTCTTCCTCCTTTTGCAGCACGCAACAATGTATCATTGATTTCTCTCATTTAATTAGTACCTGCCCCTCAAATTTTTCAATAGATTTTATTTTAATGTATTTTTACACTACACTACTTTTGACCTAGGTTTGAACCTAAATCATTAAACTATATTAATTGCTATCCGTTTTCAAATATAAACTTTTACTAAATTATTGTATAGTTTTATCAATCAATTGTCATAAAATTGTCCTTCTACGGCAAGTTTTTCAAACACTTTCTTTGACAACAAACCAACTAATTGCATTAAATGATTTTAACAAGTTGAAAATGAGGGGGTTTTTTCTATGTATGTACACCTAACTTCAGGTACACCGGATTATATGGAGAAAGTTTTAAAGAAGTATGAAAAAGAAAACATGTTTATTTTATACGGAACAGATAGCACTGTCCTTTTGCATGAAACTGATCGAAAAAAATCCGTTTTTGCAACCCCTCGTAAATTCGAAGTAATAGACTCGGTAAATGAAATTGAACAACGCGGTTTTTTTGTCTTTAATAATATACCTGTATCCGACGAGGGAAGACCAATTTTTGAGCAACGGTTTTTAAACCGTTCAAGAGACATCGAAAAAATGCCAGGCTTTATCGCTTTCCGTTTATTACGACCTATTAAATCTGAAATCTACATCGTATTAACGCAGTGGGCAAATAAAAAAGCTTTTGACACTTGGAAAGAATCCAACTCATTTGCCAATGCACATTCAAAACCACAACCTGAACTTGGTGTGAAAAAGCAAAACATCTTTAATGCTGCTAGTTATGTATCTACGTATTCTGGAAAGTTGCCTGAGAAGAAATAAAAAAGATGGTGGGCGTATAGGGACAGGGGTTCCTGATTACGCTCACCTTTTTGTGTGGCACTGCGACTAACGAGTAATTGGCTATTGCTATTAGAGCAAGGCAAACTTTGTGGCATTTTCTAATAAATACTTAATTTTTTCTAATAACTTTGGCTTTTTTTCTAATAACTCTCGGATTTTTTCTAATATCCCTCTCTCTGCAGTTACTTTTCTGGCCAGATTCTAATAATCTCTTATTTTTTTCTAATAACTTTGGCTTTTTTTCTAATAACTCTCGGATTTTTTCTAATATCCCTCTCTCTGCAGTTACTTTTCTGGCCAGATTCTAATAATCTCTTATTTTTTCTAATAACTTTGGCTTTTTTTCTAATAACTCTCGGATTTTTTCTAATATCCCTCTCTCTGCAGTTACTTTTCTGGCCAGATTCTAATAATCTCTTAATTTTTTCTAATAACTTTGGCTTTTTTTCTAATAACTATTCGATTTTTTCTAATATCCCTCTCTCTGCAGTTACTTCTCTGGCCAGATTCTAATAATCTCTTAATTTTTTCTAATAACTTTGGCTTTTTTTCTAATAACTATTCGATTTTTTCTAATATCCTTCTCTGCGCAGTTACTTTTCTGGCAACGTTCTAATATTTCCCTATTTTTTTCTAATAACTATCACTTTTTCCCTAATAACTCTCCTCTTTTTTCTAATATCTATCACTTTCCAGCTAATTTTCTAATTGGATTACTAATAGGCTTTTCATCTTTAGATGATATCTCTCTTTATCTCCCTCATGTCGCCAGAATTTCAAACTTTTGTACTCTATAAAACAAAAACTCCCAACCATAAGGTAAAAACCTTACGATTGGGAGTTCTTTATTAATATATATTTTTCGCTGGATTTTTCGTTAGATGATAAGTAAGTTCACTTATGATGAACACCACAATTGGTGGTACGTAGAACAATGGTTGTCCAATTAAACAAATTAAAACGACTATAGCTTGCAAGAATACGACTGTGCGTATTAATTTATGCACAGCTTTCACCCTTAAGTTTTCCCCAATTGGAAACAACATATCCATACGGAATTCCTTTGATGACAATAATGCATATTTCAACTGAATTGTAGTAGCGAAAGATAAAGCTGCAGTTACGATTAATGTAACTACTGGGATATTAACAAACGCAGCTACAATTCCAGAAATCGCTGTTAGTCTCAGCCAAAGATAAAAATGCTCATCCGTTCTTATAAATGTACGGAAAACTAAATAGCCTTGGGTGTTGTTCTTTGTATAAGGTACTAATAAATATAGGAAGCTTAGCCAACTTCTGCGATGAATTCCACCTGTAATATGGGGAACATCCGTAAAGTAATTTGCGAATCGATAAAATCCCATCATCCGATTTTGCTCTAATTTCACAAAATGCTCATATGGAATTGGTTGATCATTCGCACTTTTTCTCCAGATAAGATTATAGAAGAACAATAATATTAGATAAATAATCGCTAGTAAATTGTTATCCGTTAACAGCGTTTGAATCGCTAATATAGAAAATACAATTCGAATTAAGCGATCTAGTAAAACCCATTTTCCTCTTAGCGCATATCGAAAATTAAATTCACTATGCAAGTTTAAAAGTTTTAATGTTATTACTAGTAATAACCCTAACCAAATCTTTGTGGTTGTGAGCTCTGTAACTTCATTTAATAGTGGAATACTAACAATATATACTACTGAAGCCAATCCAACCTGTGAAAAGAAAGACCATTGAAGTGCTTTTTTAAAGTAATACCCCATTTTCGTTTCCAATGGCAAAAGGTATACTTGATCGGGTTCTTTAAGTAAGGTTGTTGGGCGACTAAAGACTAAAACTACACCTACAATCCCTCCCACTACCCACTCAGCAGGAAAACTAGAATCTACTACATTTAGCCATTCACTATATTGATACCCTACTGCACCAATCACAAAAACTAAAACAATTGCCAAATGCCCTGTAAACACAAAACGCATATATTTTTGGACTTCATTTAAGTAATGATTGAACCTCTTTGACCAAATTTGTGACAAGTTATTCATTGTCCTGCTCCTTTGTCATCGCAATGTATAAATCGTCAAGGGTCGCGTTTGGCATGTTAAAGGCATTTCTTAAATCTTTCATTGTTCCTTGAGCACGAACTCGGCCATCATGAAGTAAAATAATGCGATCACAATGCTTTTCAGCAGTTGATAGAATGTGTGTCGACATTAAAATAGATGCGCCCTCTTTTTTCTTTTCATCCATTTGATCAAGTAAAGATTGAATACCTAATGGATCAAGTCCAACAAAAGGTTCATCAATAATATACAGATGCGGATTGACTAAAAAGGCACACATAATCATGACTTTTTGTCTCATTCCCTTTGAAAAATGGGAAGGAAACCAATTTAATCGTTTTTCCATACGGAACTCACTTAATAAACGACTTGCACGTTCCTTCATCGTCTTCTCATCTATTCCATATGCCATGGCAGTTAATTCTAAATGTTCTTTTAAAGTTAATTCATCATATAAAACAGGTGTTTCCGGAATATATGAAAATGAGGATCGATACGTATCAATATCTTGTTTTAATGAGATTCCATTAATTTTAATTTCACCTTGTTGAGGGATAAGAGTACCGATAATGTGTTTGATCGTGGTACTTTTCCCTGCCCCATTAAGACCAATTAATCCAACCAATTCACCTTGTCCAATTGTAAAATTCAGATCTTTGATTACTGGTTTTCTTGTGTAACCGCCAGTAACATTGGATAATTCTAACACTGCCATTCGTACGTCACTCCTATTCTTATCTATAGTTTAGCAAAAATTGTGAATGGAATCAGTTCTTATATGCTAAAATGAATACAAAACTTGTCATGAGAGGATGTTTTCTATGTCTGATTGTATTTTTTGTAAAATCATTGATGGTTCCATTCCAAGTACAAAAATTTACGAAGATGAACATGTCTACGCATTTATGGACGTATTTCCTTTAACAAAAGGTCATACATTACTAGTTCCAAAACAACATGTAAAAGATCTATTTGAAATGCCAGAAGATGTTGCAAGAAACTTATATGCAGCTGCTCCAAAAATTGCAAATGCCATTAAATCTGCATTCAATCCACAAGGGATGAATACAATTAATAATAACGGTTCTTTTGCAGGACAAACGGTTTTCCATTATCATCTTCATTTTATCCCACGTTATGATGAAACTGATGGTCTTAAGGTAAGATGGGAAACAAAACAAAGTGAATTTAATCAAGACGTTTTAAAAGATGTCGCTGAACAAATTAAAGCAAATTTAAATCTATAATCTACTAAAGAACTTTCTATATTATTCTATTAAATATGGTTGCAAAATATATCTATACAGTTTAAAATCATGATTATATTTCGCTAACGGTTATGAGAACACGTTAGGAAATGCAGAGCTTAGAAAAGATAGAGGAGAGATTAGAATTGAAAACTAAAAATCTTGTATTAATGGCGCTTCTTGTAGGTGTCGGTACTGTGTTGTACTTTGTGATTCCAGGCTATGGTAATGGAATGAAGCCAGACTTCATGTTAACGATGATGTTTATCGGTATATTCTTATTCCCAACATTTAAGGAGTCCTTTTTATTATCAATTACAACAGGGATTCTATCAGGACTATTTACAACATTCCCTGGTGGATTAGTGCCAAATATTATCGATAAAGCGATTACTGGTCTTGTATTTTTGCTAGTAGTTCTTGCATTAAAGCATTTTGCTAAAAACATCGCTGTTGGAACAGTGTTAGTTGGTTTAGGAACAATTTTATCAGGTACAATATTCTTAACATCTGCCTTATTATTAAGTGGTTTACCTGACGCATTTGATGTGTTATTTACAATTGTTGTATTACCAGCTACGGCTATGAATGCAGTTGCATTTATCGTAATATATCCAATTATTACAAACATTTTAAAACGTTCAAAATTCGAAACTGCAGTTACACCTGCATAATTAAATAATATATCGATTAAAAGCTATCTTTTCATGAGATAGCTTTTTTTATTTCAAAATTTCAGCAGAAATGAAGTATGATTAATAGGAAGCATTCATAATTTTCAAAACGTTACACAGATTATTAGCAAAAGGAGTTGAATGAAATGAAAGCAAAAACATTCATTTTAGGGGTAACAGTAGGATTGGTTGGAGGATTAGCAACTGCCATATTTACTGCGCCACAATCTGGAGGTCAGCTTAGATCGAACATTGCTAGAAATGCAAAAACAACAAAGGAAAATCTTCAGGATTTAAAAGAACAAGTATTTACTGTAAAAGATTCTGTTCTTCAATTAAAAAATGAAGCGCAAAATAATATACCGAAAATAATTTCCGATTTAAAAACAAGTATTTCTAAATTCACCTATGAAATTGAACCTGATGCGGCTAAATTAAAAGAAGAATTGGATAGTTTACAGAATTCTATTGCCGAAATCGAGAATAATTTAAACGATTTGAACAAAAAATAGCTTTTTCACCTTCAAATACCGTAAGCAAATATACCTAATTCATTCTAATAAAATATTAATTTCACATCACAATTTACATTATTATAATATTTTTTAATCTATTTTCAATTATTTAATTTTTCTAACTTTAAACTTTATTCTTTTATTGCTATAATATTTTTAAAATGCCATGAAAGAAGAAGGTGATTCCTTTGTCTGAAGAAAGTTATTCAATGAAAGAAGCAATGCTTTATAGTCAAAGAATTGGACATTTATCAAAGGCTTTATGGAAAGCTGTTGAAAAGGATTGGCAACAATGGATTAAACCATTTGACTTAAACATTAACGAACATCACATCCTATGGATCTCATATCATTTAAAAGGTGCATCCATTTCAGATGTTGCTCGTTTTGGTGTTATGCACGTATCCACTGCTTTTAATTTTTCAAAGAAATTAGAGGAACGCGGGTATTTGAAATTTTCCAAACGAGATGATGATAAACGGAATACCTACATCGAACTTACAGAGTCTGGTTCCGAATTAATTCTAAAAATGAACAGACATTATCTTGATACGCCGCATACAATTTTAGATGGTTCACTTCCATTAAAAGAATTGTATGGTAGATTCCCAGAATTCCTAGATGTTATGGCCGTTATTCGTAACATTTATGGAGATGATTTTGTGGAAATCTTCGAACGGTCTTATCAAACGTACAAAAATGTATTTGATGATGTGCACGAAAACGAAAAAGAAATGATTGCTAGATAGCAAGTTTAAGAGTGTTTAATAAGCACTCTTTTTTTATTTTGTTTTACTATATTTTGTCCTATGGATAATGATAGTAGCATTCCCCTGTTCTATCATTTAAAATGTTTTTACCATTAATAAAAAAGGGTGTACGAGAATGCATTGTTGGAAAACAATAAACATAAAACATGAATATGGGACAGTCCGTTTAACTCTATGGTCTTTCATCATCTTTGTTCTTGTCTTTTCTTTTTCCTATATTACTTTTGGATACGGTGATCCTATTCAATATTCAGCTGATTACGCATGGTTGTTTTTCATAGTAGTTCTTTTCTTATATCCTATCCATAAGTTCGTCCATTACTTCGGCTTATTTAAATATCGTAAAAACATCCAGCTAAAGATAAAACTCGATTATTTTTTCATACCTATTATTAGAATGCGATTAAAAAGTATGATTCCGAAAAACCATTATATTTTAGTACTTCTATTACCTTTCATATTAATTAATTCTATTCTGATCTACTTGGCAAATTCGCTTCCAATATATACACATTATTTTTGTTTGTTATTGGCATATCATTGTAGCATCTGTTTAATGGACATTTTATATGTAAAAAACCTATTACCTGCTCCTCGACATTCAATAATTGAGGAAACACCAAAAGGCTATGAAATTTTAGAACCACCCGATAATCTCTAACTTGTAACTAAATGCATCGTTTGATATGCTAAAATGAAGCGAAAGAGGGGAGGAATAGACATGCTACTCGTAGTATTAGTACTATTCTCATTATTTTACTTATTCCAAATTAATCGCATGACCTATGCGCTTGTAATCCAAAAAGAGATTCCAGAAGAAAAACATTCAAAAATTTTCCGTACGATTAATGTACTAATTACAATTTTATTAGTTTCCTTTTATGTTGAGGTTACATTAGCGATGTAAACTATACTTAAATAACACGTAAAAGAGCTAAAGACTTTCGCCTTTAGCTCTCTCTTTAAGTTTGCATACCTATTTTTTGTTTTATTCGATTAGTACATAAACGCTGCACCAACGATAATTAATAGAATGAATAAAACAACTAATAGCGCGAATCCAGAACCGTTACCATAACCACCGCTATAAGAACTGCCCATTCATGAACACCTCCTTTCTAGGTCTATATTATGCGACCGTGTTCATCTATTTTGGGCAAACAACATGCAACCATTTTGTTTTTTAATCGTTTATGTTATAGTAACTATTGCATTTAATTTGATATTAAGGGAGTAATTCTTATATGAAAAAAACATTATTAGCACTTGGACTAGCTACTTCAATTTTGACATTAGGAGCTTGTAGCGAAAAAGCCACAGATGAGGTTGTTGTTTCTTCATCATACGGGGATATTACAAAAGATGAATTTTACAATGAATTAAAATCACTTGCTGGTCAAAAAATGTTAGAACAAGTAGTTGTTAAACAGGTTTTAGAAAATAATTATAAAGTTTCTGATGATGATGTTAAAGCTGAATTCGATGCATTTAAAGAAACGTACGGTGATTCTTATAAATCAATGTTAAGTATGTATGGATATACTGAAGATTCTTATAAAGATGAACTTAAACTTGGTATGTTAAGCCAAAAACTTTCAGAAGAAGTTGAAGGTTCTGTAACGGACGAAGATGTTAAAGCGCAATATGAACAAGGTAAATATGAATTAAATGCACGCCACATCCTAGTTGAAGATGAGAAAACTGCTGACGAAGTTTATGATAAACTTAAAAACGGTGGAGATTTTGCCGCTTTAGCTAAGGAATATGGTACAGATGGTACTGCTTCTAACGGTGGAGAACTTGGCTGGTTTTCAGTTGGACAAATGGTAGACGAATTTAACGATGCTGCATACGCACTTGAATTAAATAAAATCAGTGAACCAGTAAAAACTGATTTTGGATACCACATTATCGAAGTAACTGACAAACGTGAAGTTGAAGGCTACGGAACTCTTGAAGAAAAACAAGATGAAATCCGTCAAACACTTGTTGGCCAAAAAGCAAATGCTAAATTAACTGAGTTAATTCGTGCTGCAAAAGTAGATATTAAAGACGCTGATCTTAAAGACGCTCTAAAAAATTACCTACCAGCTACAACTGATAAAGATGCAAAAGAAACAGAAACAAAAGACTCAGAAAAATAATTAAAAATACGCGTAAACAATGGACAAGTTGTTTACGCGCTTTTTTGTGTTCTTTTTTATTACTATGATTGAAAGGGTTTAGATTTTCTTTACGAACTCCGATTTTAACTGCATTGCTCCAAAACCATCAATTTTACAGTCAATATTATGATCTCCATCGACTAAACGGATGTTCTTAACCTTCGTTCCTTGTTTTAAAGCCTGTGAACTTCCCTTTACTTTTAAATCCTTTATAACGGTAACTGTATCTCCATCAGCTAAAATATTTCCATTAGCATCCTTTACTATAAGAGTTTCTACCTCATTCTGCTTTTCTTGCGCTGACCATTCATGGGCACATTCTGGACATACCAACATTATGCCGTCATCATATGTATATTCTGAATTGCATTTAGGACAGTTTGGTAAATTCATGTAACTTCCTCCCTCTTTATTTGCCTATATTGTTAATAGCATAAACGTATTCTACAAAATAATAACTAGATATATCAAAGTTGTCATTAAAGGTTGTAATCCAAATTAATGGTCAAAGTTAAAATGTGAACTTTTTGTCACAATTTAATGTACCTTTTTTCAACCTAAGTCAGAAATGGTAGATAATCATTACAATTCGAGCACTATTATTTAATTAATGATAAATAAAACGACTTTTGCCATTTTTCTAAAAAGAGTATATTATCAATTAACATAAAGGAATAAATTTTAGCCGAGGGGTGTTCAGAATGAGTACAACAAACAATCGAGCATATAATTTTAATGCAGGACCATCTGCATTACCATTAGAAGTACTAGAAAAGGCACAAAAAGAGATTGTTAATTTTAATGGTTCAGGCATGTCCATTATGGAGATGAGCCACCGTAGTAAAGATTATGAAACTGTTCATAACGAAGCAATCGCTCGTTTAAACAAACTCTTCTCAATTCCAGATAATTACGAAGTATTATTCTTACAAGGTGGAGCTAGCCTACAATTTACAATGGTTCCTATGAATTTCTTACAAGAAGGTAAAAAAGCAAGTTACATATTAACTGGTTCTTGGTCTGAGAAAGCATTAAAAGAAGCGAAATTATTTGGTAACCCAGTGGAAGCGGCAAGTTCAAAAGAAAACAACTACCGTAATATTCCTGCTCTAAACGACATTAATTTTAATGCAGATGACGCTTATGTACATTTAACATCTAACAATACAATCTTTGGTACATCTTGGAATGAGTACCCTGACACAGGTGATGTCCCACTAATTGCAGATATGTCTAGTGATATTTTATCTAGACCAGTAGATGTTAGTAAATTCGGCATGATCTATGCAGGGGCACAAAAGAATCTTGGACCATCTGGTGTAACTGTTGTAATTATTCGTAAAGACCTACTTGAAAAAGCAAATAAAAATATTCCTACAATGTTAAAATACACTACGCATGCTGATTCAAACTCTTTATATAATACGCCTCCTACATTTGGTATTTATATGTTAGGTGAAGTATTGAAATGGGTTGAAGAACAAGGTGGCGTTGAGGAAATCGCAAAACGCAATGAAGAAAAAGCAGGATTGATCTATGATGTCATTGATCAAAGTAATGGTTTCTTTGTAGGACATGCTACAAAAGATTCACGTTCACTAATGAACATCACTTTCCGTATTGCAGATGAAGAATTAGAGAAACAATTCTTAGCTGAAGCAAAAGAAGCTGGCTTCGTTGGTTTAAATGGTCACCGTTCTGTAGGAGGCTGCCGTGCATCTGCATACAATGCTGTTCCTTACGAAGCATGTAAAGCACTTGCTGACTTTATGTTAGCATTCCAACAAAAACATCAATAAGAAGGAACTGGTCTTATATACTAAGACAAACGTCGTTTTAATGAGAAAAAATAGGAAATTAGACTTTTCTATTTTAATTCAAAAGAAACTCGATTTTTCTCTTAATTTGTAAGATAGTTAAACTAGTAAATTGTTTCATACAATTTTGCTTCCTCCCTTATAATATATATAGTAGTAGTTAAGGGGCCGTCTGAAGATTCTCTTCGAGACGGCCCTTTTGCGCTCGAGACGGTGCATCTTAAAGCGGCCACCTTAGGAGCAATACTAAAATAGGGGGTGTCCAAAGATTTTGGACACCCCCTTAATATGATTATTCTATTGTTGGCTTATAGAAAGAACGATTGTCTAAGGCAAATAATCTTTCTGTAAACTCACCAGGTTTCGTTTTATTTAATGCTCGTGATAACATATTCATCTTCGCATCAATATTATCGATATAGTGCAAGATTTCTGCTTCTTGAATCATTGGTTTTTTCGGGCTACCCCACTCTTCTTTTCCGTGATGAGAAAGTACGATATGTTTTAACAGAACAACTTCTTCTCCGTCAATGTCCAATTCGTTTGCAGCCTGACCAATTTCATCAACCATGATCGATATATGTCCCAATAAATTTCCTTCAACCGTATATGTTGTAGCAATAGGACCCGACAATTCTTTTACTTTCCCGATATCATGTAGAATGATCCCTGCATAGATTAAATCTCTGTTTAAAGTTGGATATAAATCACTAATCGCTTTTCCTAATCGTAACATTGATACAACATGATCTAATAAACCGGAAGCATAGTCATGATGGTTTTTAGATGCTGCAGGATAAACTAATATCTCCGGTTGGTATTTTTTAATAATGTGACGAGTGATTCTAGAAATCTTTGGATTTTTAATTTCAAAGAAGAATTGTGTTAATTCGTCATATAATTCTTCCTTTGGCGTAGATGAAGAAGGAACTAAATCATGAATTTGAATACCTTCTTCTGGTTTAGCGACACGAATTTGTTTGATTCGAAGTTGATTTTTTCCGCGGTAATCGTGAATTTCCCCGCCTACACGAACAATCACTTCAGCTCGATATAGTTGCTCATGCTCTTCATTGGTATCCCAAAGCTTCGCTTCTATATCTCCGCTTCGATCTTGTAGAATTAATGACATGAAAGGTTTCCCTACTGTAGTAACCCCTTTTGTCGCTTGTTTAATTAATAAAAAATGGTCTACCTGTTCCCCGACTTGGAGCTTTGTAATTCCCTCCATAAGAAATCACTCCTTTTCACTCAGCGTAAGCTTAAAGATTTAAATCGTATTCTTCTTGTTTTCAACTAATATTGTATCACTAGTTTCGTAATGTTTCGATGGAATTCTAGAATTCTAATCTTTTAGAAAATACTATTAACACTAGGTTTGATAGAGGGAGATTCATTTTCTAATTTTGGAGGCTTTTTTGAACCTCGTTGAACTCTTGGTTTTACTATTTCTGATAATTTATTATTCTCCTAAAATACTATTCACATTTATTTCTATTTAATGTATGATTTTTTATAAATAAATACATTTTTACGTTACTAGAGTATATCGAAAGTGGGGATTGTTATGGAGAATTATCGTTTTACTGCTTTTGAAAAAACTGGAGAAGCTTTATTTGATGAAGTTTGGACTTTTGAAAATGATGAAGTAGCAAAAGTAGAAGGACAAAAACGAATCGAAGAAAATGGTGTAGCAGAGAAGACACATCGATTAGTGAATTCATCTGGCAAGTTAGTATTATTTCATGTTTAATTAGATTCAGCGTGAAGCACGACCCAAGTGAAGAAATACACTTGGGTCGTTTTTTGTTTCAGTCTACACATGGACTGTTGGCATTGCTCAATGATCTTTACACGCTTTTTAAGGACACTTCCGGTTTCTTTCCCTTCCCAAACGGTCTTTAGAGACCATATCATTTTCACCTGTTTCCGCTTTAAGTTGGCCCTTCATCACCCTTATGAAAAACATCTCACACCAGTCCCTGCATCGAGATATTCTTCTCACCCTTAATAAAGGAACTCTAAAAGAATAAAAAAGAACTGTCCTTCATCTACTTCATGAAGAACAGTTCCAACAGTATTACATTAACCTTATAATCGATTCCCAAAGCACAATGTCTGCCGAAATTCTATTTCCCCTTAAAATTTGGTTTTCGCTTTTCTACAAAAGCTTGAATTCCTTCAAGGTGATCTTCTGTTTTTCGCATTAGCAATTGTGCAACTGCTTCGAGTTCCATAATCTCTTTTAATTCCGGAAGTTTTTGTTGGTGATAAATTTGTTTTGTTTCAATCATTGCAGAGATTGGTGAAGATAATAATTTTTGAACAAGTTGAGTAATTACTAATTCAGATTTTCCTTCTGGGACTAATTGATCTATTAAGCCCAATTGGTAAGCCTCTTGCGCATTCATCACTTTACCTTCCCAAATGACTTGTTTTGCCTTAGGAACTCCTAATCTTTCTTTCATAAAGAAGTGTCCCCCGCCATCTGGCACAAGACCAATTCCTATAAAATTCATTGCAAGTTTACTAGTTTCATCTGCAAGGACGATATCCGCAGCCAAGGCAAGACTAAAACCTAAGCCTGCTGCTGCACCGTGTACACTTGCAATTGTCATCATCGGTAATTGATAGAATGCTAGTACTATCTTCGTTATTTCCTCCATCAGCGAATCAAAGTCTGCCGAATCATTAGATTGTAACATCATTTTAATGTCGCCACCTGCTGAAAAGGCTTTCCCTTCACCTTTCAAAACTAACACTTGTACCTCTTTATTTGATTTCAATGATTCAAAGCAATCCACCAATTCATGCGCCATTACTTCGTTTAACGAATTCATTGCTTGTGGACGATTTAGTGTAAGTGTTGCTACACGATCAACTACCACCAGTTTGATTGTTTCATATGCCATTTTCCCACCCCAATTATAAAAAAATGAATACCTATTCATAATATTTCACTACATAGTTGAATAATCCTTTAATTACTTAAATATTTTCCTACCTGTCTCCCTGTAAATAAACATCCTCCAACAAATGTGCCTTCTAATGAGCGATAACCGTGAACACCTCCACCGCCGAAGCCACATACTTCCCCGGCAGCATATAAACCATTTATCGGTTCTCCAGCTTCATTTAGCACCTGCCCATTTAAATTTGTTTGAAGACCTCCCAAAGTTTTTCGGGTTAAAATATTTAATCGAACTGCAATGAGTGGTCCATTTTTAGGGTCTAGTAGTTTATGAGGTGGTGCTACTCTTATTAATTTATCGCCAAGATAGTTACGAGCACTTCGGATGGCCATAACTTGAGCGTCTTTCGTGAACTTATTGTCGATTTCTCGATCTCTTGCAAGAATTTGATCTTTTATTTTCATGAAATCAATTAATTCATTCCCAACTAGGCGGTTCATGCCATCAACTAATTCCTTTAAGCTATCAGCGACAACAAAATCTGCTCCGTGATCCTTAAATGCTTTCACCGGTCCAGGTGGTCCTGGTAATACTCTTTTCAATATATCTTTTATACTTTTGTTTGTAATATCGGGATTTTGTTCAGAACCAGAAAGTGCGAATTCCTTCTCGAGAATTTTTTCAGTTAAAATAAACCATGAATAATCATAGCCAGTTTTTAAAATTGCTTCGAGCGTAGATAGCGTGTCAAAGCCAGGGAAATTTGGTGCACCAAATCGATTTCCCTCTGCATCAAACCACATCGATGATGGCCCAGGAAGAATACGAATTCCATGATTATTCCAAATAGGATTCCAGTTCCTTAACCCTTCTGTGTAGTGCCACATTCGATCGCGATTGACAATTCTACCTCCTATTTGCTCTGATATTTCTAGCATGCGACCATCCACAAAAGATGGAACACCATGCACCATAGTTTTAGGTGCTTCACCTAAACGCGCTGGCCAATTTTTTTTGACTAACTCCGCATTTGCACCAATCCCACCACTTGCTACAACTACAGCATCTGCGCGATATTCAAACTCAGCAATTACATTGCGATTACTTTCTTCACCACGTGCAATATTACTGTCTTCTAATACTTGTCCTTTTATCCCAACTACTGCTCCTAATTCTGTTATTAACTCATCTACTTTATGTCTTGGCTTATAATCAATTAAGCCGGATTTGGAAGCCTCTAATACTTTAATTGCAAAAGGTTCTACGATTCCTGGACCAGTTCCCCAAACTATATGAAATCTCGGTACAGAATTCCCATGTCCCCCTGCTAGAGAACCTCCTCTTTCTGCCCAGCCAACAACGGGGAAAAACTTCACCCCTTTAGATTTCAACCAGTTATACTTTTCACCCGCTGCAAAGTCAACGTAGGCTTTTGCCCATTGATAACCCCAGTAATCTTCATCTTCAAGGCGATCAAATCCCGCCGTTCCTAACCAATCTTGCCAAGCAAGCTCTTTACTATCTTTGATTCCAAGTCTTCTTTGCTCAGGTGTATCGATTAAAAACAAACCACCAAAGGACCAATAGGCTTGCCCACCGAGTGAATTAACAGGTTCTTGGTCTAGCAGTAATACTTTTTTCTTAGAATCAATTAGTTCACAGGCAGCCGTTAACCCCGCTAGGCCTCCCCCTACAATAATGACGTCATATTTCATACACATCCCCCTTTCTTGTTAATTTCGATTTTCCGTTTCTTTTCCCTCTTTTTATCTGTCACAATTCTGTCACTAAATGAAATTCTTATGTGAGAATTAACTCTCTCATTGCACGATTTCAATTTTGACTAATTTTTCTGTCTTTTTCGACTTTTTTCTAAATCTAATACTGATAAATAATTCTTTGGAAGTTAAAAGACGAACATTATATATTGAAATTTTAGTAATAATTCGTTATTTACCGTAAATTGAAACCGTTTTCCTAATTAATATTAATTTTTTAGCCAAATTCTGTTGACAAGAGCGAATAATCAGATTATGATGTATTCAAATCCAAATACGAAAAATATTAAGACGGAGACATGCTTAGTCGTGATAATTTGAAGAGAGCTGATGGTTGGTGTAAATCAGTAATGAAGCGGTTAATGTTCCACTCCCGAATAGACAGGCGGAAAATTGATAGTATGCCTATCCGGTTCATACACGTTACGTATATGCTAAGGTTGTGTAATTTATTTATTGCACAATAAATTAGGGTGGTACCACGTAAGACTGTTAATCATAGCCTTTCGTCCCTTACATCATGTAAGGAACGAGAGGCTTTTTATATTTGGAAAAAGTTGGAGATGATATTTGAAGAAAACAATTACTGCACGATCTACGATATCTGATTTACACATTTAGACATGTGTAACAGTTCATACAAAATGTATTTTTCTATTATTGACAACTAAAGGAGAGAATTGAATCATGGTAACAAAAACTACTACAGCTACAGACTTAATTAACGTATTTATAGCAGATCCTCTAAGTGAAGATGGTATCTTCCCACTTCGCCAAGAAACGGATTTAAATTTAAATATTATTGTTGATACTGGCCTAACACCTGAACAATTAATTTCTAAAATTGAAGATGTAGATGTTCTACTTGTTCGTAGCCAAACAAAAGTAACACGCGAAATTATTGAAGCTGCTAAAAATTTAAAGCTAATCGGTCGCGCTGGCGTTGGTGTTGATAATATTGATCTTAATGCCGCTACAGAACACGGTATTATCGTAGTAAATGCACCAGATGGTAACACAAACTCTGCTGCAGAGCATACGATCGCGATGATGACATCACTTGCACGACATATTCCACAAGCATACAACTCTTTAAAAAATGGCGTTTGGGATCGCAAATCATATGTAGGTGTAGAACTTAAAAATAAAACATTAGGTGTTATTGGTTTTGGTCGTATCGGTGTTGAAGTTGCTTACCGCGCAAAAGGTCAACGTATGGAAGTAATGGCTTATGATCCATTCTTAACAGAAGAACGCGCTGAAAAACTTGGCGTGAAAAAAGCGACTGTTGAAGAAATTTGTGTAGCTGCTGATTTCATCACAGTACATACTCCACTTTTACCAGATACTAAAAATTTATTAAACAAAGAGAAATTTGCCATGATGAAAGATGGCGTTCGCATTATTAACTGTGCTCGCGGAGGAATCATTAATGAGGATGATTTATACGATGCAATCGTAAATGGTAAAGTTGCAGGTGCTGCTCTTGACGTATTCGTGGAAGAACCAGCTACTGATCATAAATTATTAACATTACCACAAGTTATTGCAACTCCACACTTAGGAGCTTCTACAGTTGAAGCGCAAGAATCAGTTGCAGTAGATGTTTCTAATGACATTATCAAATTCTTTAAAACAGGTACTGTAACAAATCCAGTAAACATGCCATCAATTCCAAAAGAATTATTGGCACAAGTTGAACCATTCTTTGAGTTAGCTGAGAAATTAGGAACATTCTTATCTCAAGTTACAGAAGAAGCAATTAAAGAAGTAAACATTTCTTATGCTGGTGAAGTCGCTAATTATGATGTTCGCCCATTAACTTCAAACGGTCTTAAAGGGTTACTAACAAGAAACCACGGTGACCATGTGAATGATGTAAATGCTCGCTATTTATCTGAACGTGTTGGTATTAAAATCAATGAACATAAAACAACGACAGCAAAAGGATTCACGAACTTAATTACTGTTGAAATTAAAACAGTAAATGAAGTACATACAGTTGCTGGTACTTTATTAAATGGTCTTGGTGCTCGTATTGTAAAAGTTGAAAATTATGTTGTAGACGTAATTCCAAATGGTCACTTACTTTACATTAAAAATACTGACAAACCAGGTGCAATCGGTCGCGTAGCAACTAAATTAGCTGAAAAAGACATCAATATCGCAACGATGCAAGTTGGTCGTGATCAAGTTGGTGGTACAGCAGTTATGATGTTAACAATTGATAATGAAGTGACTCCTGAAGATTTAGTTTATGTAGCTCAACTTGAAAATATCGATGAAGTAAAAGCAATTACACTTTAATTTGAATTCAAAAAGGAATGAGCCGAAATTCAGGTTCATTCCTTTTTTGTTTGTTAGTGGCGGAGCTTTTTTTTACTTGCGATTTCGATGAGTTTACTTGAGAGTTCTCTGGATTTACTTGCGATTTTATTCTATTTACTTGCGGTATTTACTGAATTACTTGCGGTTTTGTACTTTTTAGTTGCGAGCTCACTTTTACTTGCGATTTTATTATAAATACTTGCGAATTCACTGGATTTACTTGCGAAATTTATTGGCTTACTTGCGATTTTCTACTTGTTAGTTGCAGACTCATTTTTACTTGCGTTTTTTATCTATTTACTTGCGAATTTACTGGGTTTACTTGCGGTATTTACTGAATTACTTGCGGTTTTGTACTTTTTAGTTACGAGCTCACTTTTACTTGCGATTTTATTATTAATACTTGCGAATTCACTAAATTTACTTGCGAAATTTATTGGCTTACTTTCGATTTTCTACTTGTTAGTTGCAGACTCATTTTTACTTGCGTTTTTATTCTATTTACTTGCGAATTTACTGGGTTTACTTGCGGTATTTACTGAATTACTTGCGGTTTTCATCTTGTTAGTTGTGAACCAAATTTTACTTGTGATTTTATTACATTTACTTGCGAATACACTGGATTTACTTGCGAAATTTATTGGCTTACTTGCGATTTTCTACTTGGTTAGTAGCAGACTCATTTTTACTTGCGTTTTTATTCTATTTACTTGCGAATTTACTGGGTTTACTTGCGGTATTTACTGAATTACTTGCGGTTTTGTACTTTTTAGTTGCGAGCTCACTTTTACTTGCGATTTTATTATAAACCTTGCGAATTCACTGGATTTACTTGCGAAATTTATTTGCTTACTTGCGATTTTCTACTTGTTAGTTGCGAGTTCGCTTTTATGCGGTTTTATTACATTTATTTGCGTTTTTTCCCGCTTTACTTGCGGATTCATTTTCGCTTAATTAACTCCCCAACTAAACTTACACATCCTTCTGATAACTTCCATTTTTCCGTCCATACTATAATTGTTAGAAAGGACGTGATGGCTATTTTAAACGAGAATCAGTTATCGAACTTAAAAATGATGTTACTTGATCAAAAGAAATCTTTATCTAAGGAAGATATGGATGATGATGGTGAATATTTAGAACGTGGAAGTCTACGTGATTCTATAGATGAATTATCTACCGTTGATAATCATCCGGCGGACTTAGGAACTGAATTATACGAACGTGAAAAGGATATGGCATTAAAAGTTCACGATGAAGACGAACTTGCAAAAATTAATGCAGCATTAGAGAAAATTGAAAACGGTACATATGGAGTTTGTGAAGTTTGTCATCAAGATATTCCATATGAACGGTTAGAAGCACTACCTTATACTGCATTTTGTATTGAGCATACTGATGCTAAAAATATCCCTAAAGATCGACCGGTTGAAGAACAAGTCATTCACCCACCTGTAGATAACTCTTTTGCTGGTCGCGATGACACAGACGATGTGGGAGACCCAGAAGATTCGTTCCAAGTGGTAGCTAAGTACGGTACATCCGAAACTCCTTCCGATTTTGAGGGAGATTTTAAAGAATATGATGATTTATATGATGATCCTGAAGAAGTGGCAGTTAACGACGAACTTAGTTCCTTCCACATTTCACAAACTGATGAGTTAACGCAGCAACTTTCTCAACGGGAAATTGATCATGCGAAGAAATTTGATTACTTAGAAGAATAAATGAAGTGGCAATCCGATTCATATGGATTGCCACTTTTATACTTATGGGAAGTGTAATGAAGGTCATTTTGATGCTTTAACCGCTGCCAGTTGTCCTTCATTCGTTGGATGATGGACAACTAAGCGGATACTTATCCTAGATATCTTGCATAAGGATGATGTGGACGCATAACTCCAATTACATTTTGCTATAATCTAATTGAAAGTTTTTGAACGGGGGGGAATGTTCATGTCAAATAACAGTAATCAAAGAAGAATACTTTTAGACTTAGCGGTATCATTGGATGGATTTATCGAAGGGAAAAACGGAGAAATTGATTGGTGTATTATGGAGCCGGAAATGGATTTTACAGAATTCTTAAAGCAGATTGATACAATTCTTTACGGTAGAAAAAGCTATGATTTATGGGGAGAATTCGCATCTCAAACTCCTGATGAGTCAGATAAAGAAATGTGGGATTTAATTCATTCAAAAGATAAAATCGTGTTTTCCAAAACACAAACTACTTCAACCGATCCTAAAGTAAGATATATTAATGAAAACATTATGGAAGAAGTCGTAAAACTAAAGAATCAACCTGGTAAAGACATTTGGCTTTATGGAGGATCAGACCTAATTACAACCTTTATCAATTTAGGTATTGTGGACGAATTCAGATTATCTGTACATCCTGTTATTTTGGGTGGAGGTAAACCATTGTTTATTGATATTGAGAAGAGGATCAACTTACATTTGGTTGATACAAGAAGATTCCCTTCAGGTGTAGTGCAACTTATCTATCATTGGAATGGTCAATATTAAACCATTCCAATGATAGTAATTGTATAATTATAGAGTTTTTAATAGCTCTAACAACTCTGTTAATGATTTCACTTCAAAGGTAGGTGTAATTTCAGGATTTTGTTCTTTGTTCTCACGGTTAATCCAGACGTTACGCATTCCAACACGAGAAGATCCTAGAATATCAGTATTCAAGTTGTCTCCTACCATAATACCTTCTTCTGCATTAATTCCGGCCTTTTCCATTACAAATTCAAAAATGCTCGCGTCAGGTTTTCCTTTACCAAAATCACCTGAAATAATAATATGATCAAAATAAGGTGGGATTTCTGGTGTGATTTGCAATTTTAAATTTTGTAAAGTAGGTGCGCCATTTGTTAAAAGCACAAGCTGGTATTTCCCTTTTAATTCATCAAGCACAGCGTATGTATCTTCATATACATATGGAGATTTTTTTCTTTCATCTACAAAACGTTTTGCTAGCTCTGCACCAAGGGTTTCATCTTCAATCCCTAATACCTTTAATCCATTTGTCCAAGCATCTTTCTGATATTGAGGCACAATTTGCTTCATCTTTTGGAAGTTTTCCGTTGGGTCATCAAATGTACCCCAAAGCCCCTCAAATGGATTAATCCCGATTAATACTGTGTAATCATATGTTTCATAAGATTCATAAAGTTTACGTGCCTCTAAACGAACTGCTTCTTCTAATTGCTTTGGTTCTACATTATGTATTGTTGCAGCATATTCACAAGTTTTATCGAAAGCTGTTTGAATACTTTGCTTATCCCACAATAACGTATCATCTAAATCAAAAATAATTGTATTGATTGACATAAAACCACCTAGCACTTTCTTTGTATAATTATACTTAGTTTAGCATAGTTTTATAGGTTGTAATAGTTGATGATGGCTAAGTTAATACGCAAATTGCTAATATTTAAATTCGACGGAACCTTTACTTTAATAAATCCAGTGCTTGTCATAGTGGCAATACCCACAATATTCGCATACACATTCCCATTCCTGACATTCTTCGCAATCTTCCATATTCGCTAATTGTTCGCACCATTTACATTCTCTTAATGCCAATTTTTTAAAACCTCCTAGTTTTTGATTGAGCACTATTTACTAAGTTTTATGCATTTTTATTCGAATGTAACACCATCAACAATAATTTAACAAAGCCAAATAAAAAAGGGTGGACCAAAGTATAAAAACTGGTTCACCCTCATAGTTATTTACTTAATTGTACGTTATATAATTCATTTAACATTTCGATTTTCTTCTCGATTGCTTCTTCAAAGGTCATAATATAAGCTGCTGGATCTTTTGGATTGTGGAACTGATGAATTTTACCTGTTTCAGTATTTACAAATTTCGTTGAGGCACCACAACCTATTCCGAGGATAGTTTGAACCTCTTCCATAATCACAATATTATAAATGCTTTCTTCTCCAGGCTTTGAATAACCCACGTTTTCCAAGTTCCCTAAGATATTTTTTTGACGGTATAAATAATAAGGAACATAACCATTTTCTTTTGTCCATTTGCTCGCCATTTCCATCATTTTAGAAACGGTTGGGCGATCTGCAACCTTGTATTTATCTTTATTTCTCGTCATTTCAGACGCACGCTTAAAGGATAATGTATGAACCGTAAGAGATTCAGGCTGCATTTTCTCCGACTCATCTAATGAATGTTGGAATTCTTCTATGCCTTCATTTGGTAATCCAATAATTAAATCCATGTTGATATTATTCATACCTGAGTTGCGTGATAGCCAGAATTTATCAATTGTCTCTTGTACAGTATGATGACGACCAATTGCTTTTAACGTCTCATCTGTATAAGATTGCGGATTAACAGAAATACGATCAATTCCATACTTTTTCAACACTTCGATTTTTTCCGGTGTAATTGTATCCGGTCTACCAGCTTCTACTGTTATCTCACGGATGTTTTTTGGATTTGGGAATGATTCGAACATCGTTTTGTATAGAGCATCCATTTCCTCTGCTTCAATTGAAGTAGGAGTTCCCCCACCCCAATAGATGGAAGTAATGTTCATATTATTGTCTTTTAACCATTGGCCCATCGCACGAATTTCCACATGTAGTCCATCAATAAAGGAATCAACTCTACCATGCTTACGATTTGCACCTATTGCATACGCTGGGAAAGTACAATATGCGCACTTTGTTGGACAGAATGGAACTCCGATATAAATCGAAATGTCTCTTCCAATCTTGTCTAAGTCCGGTATTGTTTTAAGTTGTCGATCAACAATTTCCTTCATTAGTTCAATTTTTGCATCTGAAATACGGAAATCACTTTTTAGGATTTCTGCAATTTCGTTGTCAGAATAACCTTGCTTACGATATTTATGATAAAGCTTAGTTGGTCTAACACCCGTTAATATTCCCCACTCTTGAATCATCCCTGTATACTGTTCAAGTACATCTAGCATTACGTGTGATAGTGCACGCTTCATTCGTATCCCTTGTTCTTTTTCCGTTCCTTTAGTTGCATAGTTGATAGAGTAGTTGCTTGTAAACGTTTGGTTATCAACTAACAACACGCTTGAAGTATGAATGGAGAAATCATCCGCTATTGAATATTGGAACTGAATAGACATATCAGCATCATTTTCTGCGGATGTACTTATTTTCGAATCCTCAAAAAACAAGTTTGCTATATGATTTAACACACGAACCCAATCTTCTTTAAATTGTTCGTTTATTTGTATCGTCTTCATCGTTGTAAACTCTCTTTCTTTTCGTTCATCTCTTCAATCAGAAAGACACAATTGACCCAGGCCTCCTTGAGTTGGTGGTGTCCTTTCTTATGTAGGTTTCCGAAAGATTTATTATTTCCAATCCGGTAAAAGTCACTTTTTTTATTTTACCATCTATTCAATCAAATATTGAGTGAAATGTTTCTAGGAATATTGGAAATTAGTGCAAGCTCTACTTCACCAAAAAAATGCCCCCACTTTTCAAAAAGTGAGGGCAACATTTTATAGTCCGTCGTACATCGATTGAATTGGTTTAACAATGATGCGATTGATTTCTTCAATTATCTTTCCTACAGCCATTTCAGCTTCTAGCATCGCTAAAATTTGTGGATTTTGTTGTGCAAGTTGCGCTGTTTTTTGTAAGTACATATACTCATCTTCTTGTAGTTCTTCGCCACGCAATTGTTTTTCTTGTAATTTCATTTGAATGTCTCGGAAATTTGTAAAAAGTTTTTTCGAATTTTCATCGGCACGAACTAGTTCAACCGCTTCTTTTAACGCTTTAAACTCATCTGTTTGACGTAATGTACTTTCTAATTTGTTAATGTCATCATAAATGTTAACCAAATTTTTTCCTACTCTCTTGTTTATTTAGCATTTCGCTATAACAGTAATACAATCAAGCCTTGCACAATCCCAATGACTCCACCTAATACTGCTCCTAATACAGTGATCATTTTTAATTCACGGTTTGTTACACTAACTACCAATTCCTCTAACTGTTTAAGAGGGAAAGAATCCACTTGTTCTCTTACTACCTCTTGAAGATTTAAACGATTTACTACATCTTCTAGTTTATTTTCAGCAAGTTTGAATCCTTGTTCTAAAAATTTTGGCAGTAATTCCATTTTGACATACTCATTACCTTGAGGCCAGTAGTAATTGATCGATTTATCTAACCGTTCTTCAATAGCTAATTCCTTTTTAGCATATGCTTGGATTTTTTCAATAATTGGCTCAAACTCAACTTCTTGTAAGTAATTCGCAATTGGCTGTTGCTTCAATTTGTCCCACTCTTGATTGAACAGGTTGACTATCAAATTTTTTGTTCCAGGTGCTCTTAGCATATTGATTAATTCTTTTTGAAGCTTACCTACGATCGCGTTGGAATCTCCAAAGAACATTTGAATCATTCCACCAATTGTTCCTTTTGTAGCTAAAAAGTCGTCCATCATGTTGCGGATGGTCGCTTCGCCTTTTGGTGAACTGAAATATTCTTCACCTTTACTTAGGATATAGGTTGTAAGTTCAGGAATTTTTCTTTCAATTGTTTCATTCAACTGTTCGGGTAAAATTTGTTCAATTGACTTCGTAGATAATGTATTCTTTACATTTACGATTTGTGTTTCAATAATCGTATCTACTTTCCCTTCAATTGTTTTAGGTAGGTCATTTATGCCAATCAAACTAACCCAGTCTTGAAGTGTTTTTTCATTTGTAAAAACAACTTCCTCCACTTTCTTTTGTGTAAACTTTAAAACTGATTCGCGAATATCATCGGACAGTAATTTTTTTCGAAATACTTCCGGTGTTAACAAATATTTTGTTACTGTTTCACCTAATTGTTTAGCAAGCTCTCCACGACGTTTTGGTATTAAACCTGGGGTAAATGGTAGCTTCCAAGATCCGATATGAATTGCATTGTACGGATGGAAAAGCATTTTAATCGCAATGTAATTGGTAAATCCACCAATGACAGCACCGATAATTGCCATAAATATAATCGCTAGTAATGGATTATCCATATGAAATACCTCTCACTTCATTAATAACTATTCAACTATTATATCAGAGGAATGTTTTGCAACATAATGTTAGCCTTCTTTTACTATTTCTAGTACGATTAAAGCTAGGAAAATGTTTCAAAGGGGGATAAAGATGATTACACATTTTCGTTTTAAACCAATGTTTGAAAATACTCAACTACCGGGATGGATTGTTTCATTTTACTATAACCAAAAATCATATAAAGCTGAGTACCGTAAAGATGGAAAAATCGAGTGGATTGGGGAAACTCCAGTAGATTTAGAAGACGTTGAAAAAAAGGTACATGATCTTATGCTTTATCATGTATATGATTGAAAAAAGAGATTTCCGCTAAAAAAGATAAAAGCAGCCCCTGAATCTCCAATATTTTGGAAATCAGGGGCTTCCGTTTATTTTACTGTCGCGCAATAATTAAGTTCTGGTTTCTTTCTTGACTTGCTTGCCTGCTCGAAGGCATAACCAATTTTTATTAAGATTCCTTCTTTAAACGCTCCACTAGCAAACGTAACCCCGAATGGTTTCCCATTTTTCAAATAACCTGCTGGCAATGCGATAGAAGGGTACCCTGCTTTTGCACTTATTGTTGAGCCTATATAGGATGGGAATAAAATTGCATCTAAATTGTATTGATCTAAGGCTGCATCTATTCCGTGCTCCTGTGCGTAATAAAGATCTTCTAGCTTAGCCAATAAGTAATCAGAATCTCTCAATGTATTTGACAAAGTTAATCTATACTCTAATTTATCTTGGCCATACTTTAAGGCGACTTCACTATTCTTTTTATTGTAATCGATTAATTCCTGAAGAGAGTGAACAGGTGTGTGATTCGGAAGCTTTGCTAGAAAATTTTCTAAGCTATGTCTTAATTCGTATAAGGATACTCCATAGCTCCAATCTCTATTAATAGAAGGAAGCTCAATATCTTCCACTACTTCTGCCCCTTCATTTTTCAGTGTTTCAATGACATTTTTAAATAAGTCCTCATCATAATCGTCAGATTTCAGAAATTCATCATCTTCACTTACAAACACACCAATTCTAGCATTCTTCAAACCATTTGGATCAAGAAAAACCGAATAGTCTTCAACTGATTGTTCAATACTTCTGTGTGTTGCAGAATCCGCTTCATCGACACCTGTTAATGCTCCTAATAAAATCGCTGCATCCGTTACATTTCTAGCAATCGGTCCTGCCGTATCTTGCGAATACGTAAATGGAATCAAACCACTTCTACTTATCAATCCAACTGTTGGTTTTATGCCTACGACTGAATTATTGATTGCCGGACTCAAGATAGAAGCATCCGTTTCAGTACCAACAGATAATACTGTTAAATTTGCTGCAACAGCTACTGCGGATCCTGAACTGGATCCTCCTACAAATAGGGAGTCGCCATATGGATTTAATACTTGCCCACCTCTAGCACTATATCCTGCCCACATTTCCGAAGACATCCCATTGGCAAGTTCAGTCATATTAGTTTTTCCTAAAATAACTGCACCAGCTTCTCTTAGCTTCTTTACAAGAAAAGCATCCTCTTCACTCGAATAATTACTAAGTGCAAGAGTCCCTGCACTCGTATGCATAAAATCATTTGTCTCTATATTATCTTTCAATAGAACTGGAATACCATGCAACAATCCTCTTGGTCCCTTTAATTTTCTTTCTTGATCTAATGCCTCGGCGATAAAAATTGCATCCGGATTCACTTCAATAATCGAATTCAGTTTCGGACCATCCTGGTCATACTTAGCGATTCGATAAAGGTAGTACATGACTAATTCCTTTGATGTAAGTTCCCCTATTTCCATTGCTGTTTGTATTTGTTCTATTGTCAATTCTTCTTTTAAAAACTCATTAAATTTTATTTCCATATAGTTGCCTCACTTTTTAACTTATCAATTATTGCTACTATGGAATTCTACTATTCTTCTTTCAACTGATACTTTCTACCAAAAATGAAATAGAAATAAGTAGATGCGATTAAATACAAGCACCCTGTAATACTGAATGTAAATGCATAGCCCCAATAATTGCCGTATGTTGTAACGAGCCAAGCAGCAGGTAAGCCCATCATCGCCCATCCTAAATTGAAAACCATTTGGTTGACTGAGTTGGCCAACCCTTTATATTTATCGTGAACAACATCCATTGCAATCGCACTTGTAATTGGGTTTCCGGCATTCATAAGAGCTTGCCTCAGTAAAAAGCCCATTGAAGCAATGAATAATGAATTTGTATACCCTGTAATGAATAAAAACGGGATCGATACAAATTGGAAAATTACTAATGCTCGAACTTTTCCGACTCTTTTTACTAGAATCGGGCCAATTAACATGGCAACGGCAGTCATCGCTGATCCTAGTGCAATAATAAGCCCTACATAGGAATTCGATGCACCAAAGCGGTTTGCAAAATATAGATTTAAATATGGGATAACTAAACCAGATCCAGTTCCAATCATCATATTAGACAATCCGAATAGTACAATCATCTTGAAGTTCTTTTTAAAGCTATCATCTTCAGTAGCAGTGATTGCTTTTATTTTTCTCTCTTCAGTTTGTATCTTTGGTTCAGGTTTCGGCGAAATTTTCAACTGAAGCAAGGGAATTAATCCTAGACTAAAGATTCCTGCACCTATCATTAATGAAATACGGATACTTTCTACAATCCCAATATTAAACAAGGATTGCAATCCATCTGCTACAAACCCACCAAGTAAATTCCCTACAACATTTGCAACTGTAACCATTGCAAAATGTATACTAAATAAATGCATCCGTTCACTTGGAGCCGAATTTTCAGCTAAAAAAGGAACACCAGATACTTGGGATAAAGCCCATACGATCCCTGCTAAAAATCCAAAAATTAAAATTGGATGTTCTACAGTTACAATACTCCGTCCAAATAGAACAATTGCAGTGAGTAACGTACCCACAATCAGAAGCTTTTTCCTTCCGAATTTATCACTTAATAACCCTGCAGGAATGAGCATTATTGCCGTAGCAAGTGAGTTAATAGCAATTACACTACCATTTACAGATTCGGAAAATCCAAGTCCACGAATATATAAATTATACATAACACTAAAAACACCCATACCGATTTGTATTAGCACATTGGCTAACATAAACATTCTGATATTTCTATTGAAAGAACTAATCGTTAACACCCAGCTGCGTATCCACCTGGTCATAGGCTTCATCTCTTTTTCTTTCTAAATTATGAGATTACTATACGAGTTTCAAATGACAAAAGCAATATTATACTAAAAAAGTTGGTCCGAACCACTCGGACCAACTTTTCCCTATTTCCAAACGAATTTGACTATTAAACGAACTAACGCTTAGTTATGAACCCCTGATTGTAAGCGATACATTGTCTCATAACGACCACCAAGAGCAATTAGTTCTTCATGCGTACCTTTTTCTACCACTTCTCCACGGTCTAATACTAATATTTGATCAGCGTTCTTAATAGTAGAAAGTCGGTGTGCAATAATGAATGTCGTACGTCCTTTTTTCAATACATCCATCGCATGTTGAATAATTTCTTCAGTTTCTGTATCAATATTTGATGTTGCTTCATCCAAGATTAGGATTGCTGGATCAAAGGCTAAAGCGCGAGCAAAGGAAATTAACTGACGTTGACCTGATGACAATGTACTTCCCTTTTCAATAACAGGTTCATCAATCCCTTTTTCAAGGTTTTTCAATACCCTCTCTCCACCAACCGCTTCAAGTGCCTTTTCAACCGTTTCTCTTGAGATGCGAGGGTCATTTAAACTAACATTTGTTGCAATTGTCCCTGTAAATAAATACGGATCTTGAAGCACGATTCCCATATGCTCACGGATTGTTTGACGAGGAATCTTTGTAACATCTTTTCCGTCGATCAAAATTTTACCTCTTTGAGGGTCATAGAATCGGAATAATAAATTCATAATGGAGCTTTTTCCTGATCCTGTATGACCAACTAAAGCAACTGTTTCTCCCTTTTTCGCCTCAAAGCTGATATTTTTTAATACATACTCATCATCTTTATAGGCAAAAGAAACTCGATCAAATGTCACATTACCTTCATAACGTGGGATAGATTTTTCACTGACGTCTTCACCTTTTTGATCTAACAGTTCAAAGACACGTGAACCAGCTACAAGTGAACGTTCCATTTGAGAGAACTGATTTACTATATTCACAATCGGGTTAAATAATCGCGTTGTGTAATCTACAAAGGCATACAATGTACCCGCAGTAATTATTTCTGATGTAGTAATCGACTGTGTTCCAAAGTAAAAGAGAAATATTGTTAAGATGATTAAGCGTAGTACATTTACAAGATTGTGCGCTGTACCTGAATCTAAAAACAGTAGTTTACGTTGATATTCATAGTGCTCGTCATTCATTTCAGCAAATTCTTTTTTCATTTGCTCTTCTCGTTTAAAAGCTTGAATAATCGTCATACCGTTGATTGATTCATTAATCATGGCGTTGATATCAGCAATTTTTGTTCGAATGACATGATTAAAACGTGATGCAAACTTACGGTAAGTAATCATCCAAACATACACAATTGGTATAACAGCCAAAGCAATAATGGCCATTTTCCAATTTAGAATAAATAACGCTACATATACCCCTGTTATAGAAATAGTACTCATTGAGAATTGCACCATTACTTGAGAGAACAAGTTACGGATTGCTTCTGTATCATTCGTTACTCTCGCTACAATTTTACCAGCTGGTAAGTTATCAAAGTAATTGATTGGCATTTTCTGAATATGGCCAAACACATCGATTCTCAACTTCTGTATAATGCGGTTTGCTCCGATTTGTAAATTGATGTACATAAAGTATCGAAGAGTCGCCGTTGAAATTTCTAAAGTAATGAAAATAATTAGTAAGATTACTAACGGTTCAAACAATAGTGATTCTGGAACCATATAATTATCAATAATATGCTTCGCAATAAACGGCCCCGATAAGTCAGTTAATACTGACAATGCTAATAGAAATAAACCTAGTAATATTGGTTTCTTAAATTTTAATGTATATTGAAATAATCGTCTTCCTGTACTCATTCAGAAGACACCCCCTCTAATTGCTGGCGATCAAATTGCTCTTTATACCAGCCACCTTTTTCAAGGAGTTCCTCATGCGTCCCTTCTTCCACAATGACCCCGTCATCTAATACAATAATCCAATTTGCATGTTGGATTGCTGATAGACGATGTGTTGTAATAATTGTTGTTTTTCCTTTACGTTCCTGTTGAATATTTTCAATAATTTTTGTTTCTGTCTTCGCATCAACAGCAGATAAAGAATCATCTAAAATTAGTATTTCTGGGTCTTTAATTAAAGCTCTAGCAATGGAAACTCGCTGTTTCTGTCCACCTGATAACGAAACACCCTTTTCACCAACTAGTGTTTCTATTCCTAATGGAAGATTTTTTAAGTCTTTTTCAAAATATGCTAAACGGATTGCTTCACGAATATCTTCCTCTGAAGCATCTTCTTTCCCAAACATAATATTTTCACGAATCGTACGGGAGAATAGAACATGATCTTGTGGAACATATCCAATCCACTCCAGTACTTCTTCCTTCGATAATTTTGAAATGTCTGTTTCTCCAAAAGTAAACTGACCTTCTCCAACTGGATATTCTCTTAGTAATTGTTTTACAAAAGTAGTTTTACCTGCTCCTGTTTTCCCTACAATTCCTAGCGTTTGGCCTTTTTGAAGTTGTAGAGAAATTCGTTGTAAATTTTTGATATGTGATAATGGATATTGGAATGTAAATTCGTCGAATCCAATTGATGATACTGTAGAAATTGGATATGACTGTTCCGGATCTTTAATATCTGGCGAATAATCTAATGTTTCTTGAACACGGTCTAAAGATGCGTTCCCTTGTTGCATAACATTGATTAACTCTCCAATTGCAATGATTGGCCATGTTGCCATCCCTAAATAAATGGTAAATGATACAATTTGACCTACTGACATTTCACCATTTGATACAAGAAATGCCCCGTATCCTAATGTGATTACATAAGTAATCCCTGTACCAATTTTTGTTAGGGGTCCAAATAATGCGTTAATTTTTGCTACACGTATATACTTTTGAAAAACTTCTTCACTCATGTCGTGGAAACGTGCTTCATCTTTCTTTTCCTGAACATATGCACGAACAACACGTACACCGGCTACAGATTCTAAAACACTATCATTTAATTCACCAAATGACTCTTGTGCGGTCATGTAACGTTCATGGACTTTCTTTCCTAATACTTGCATTAATATAGCAATAACTGGAATTGGGATCATCGAAATCAATGTTAATTTCCATGAAATAAAGAATCCCATTGCCAATATTATTGCACCGAAATAAAGTGTTGAATCAATTAAAGTCATAATTCCAAAACCGGCAGTGAGTGAAACAGAATTTAAATCATTCGTTGCACGTGCCATCAAGTCACCAGTTCTATTTTTTTCATAGAATGTAGGTGTCATTCTTAAGAAATGATGCATTAATCTCTTACGTAATATTTGCTCTAATTTGATCGCACCACCGAATAATTGATACTGCCAAATAAAGTTCATTACATAAGTACTGATGATAATTGCAACTAATATTAATACGTACCTTGTTAATATTTCAGAAGTGATTGTATCTGAAGAAATATCATCGATCCCCATCCCGAGGATATATGGAGGTAAAATTTCGACTACACTCGAAACAGCTATTAATACAATTGCGAGAGTGTATCGTCTCCATTGGGTTTTATAAAACCATTTTAATTTAAATAAAACATTAAACATTGTTACACCTTCTCTCTTTCTCTCTACTGTTTTCCACTATTTTTGTAGGTAATTTCCGTTTTCAGGCAATAAAAAGACACTTACCCCTTTAGGGATAAGTGCCCAAAAAGGTACAAGTATCCAAACCTGTACCGTGTAATTGCAAAATAAGAACAAAAAATTAGCAAGTAAACAGTATACGGAAGCTTGGATTACAATTTTCAATTGTGTTAGTAATTAATTGATCAAACATTTTCATAATCCTTACCTCCATTCCCTAATTTATTGTGACCACTAAATGGTAGCATACCCACTTTTTAGATGTCAACAATATTCTGAATACTATTAATATTTTTTATTTACATTCAAATTTATTCCGATATCTTATTAAAAATCCTAAAATTAGTTACTTCAAAAAAGTTGTGACTACATTATATGTAAATCCTTCTAACTTATTTTCACATTGTAAATCACCTGAAATTTTAGGGAATTTGTTTTTCCATTTTTTATATAAAACTGGATACAATAATCACCATTCATCAATTGTATTTTCAAAGAAAATATTTTATGATTAAATTATTAACTAATTTTTTATTAATAGGAGGTGTATTCTTTGTTCGCTCCCCTCATTCGGGTCAGGAACAAAGAACGTATTTGGACGGAGACATAGTAGAGCTGACCATTAGGCTAGCAATTTTTGCTATCCTTATTATCTTTTCAGGATTTTTCGTTGCAACTGAGTTTGCAATTGTTAAGGTGCGTTCAACACGCATTGATCAATTAGCGGAAGAAGGAAATAGAAAAGCAATCCGAGCTAAAAAGGTATTATTAAACCTTGACGAGTATTTATCTGCTTGTCAGTTAGGGATTACTATTACGTCATTAGGTTTAGGTTGGTTAGGGGAACCTACAATAGCTAAAATGTTACATCCATTATTTGGAATGATTGGATTAGACGTTGAGGCTGCTGCGGTTTCAGTTATTTCTTTCATTATCGCATTCTCAATCGTAACGTTTGTCCATGTTGTTGCTGGTGAATTAGCACCAAAAACGCTAGCTATTCAGCGAGCTGAATGGGTTACATTGAACTTTTCAGGAATATTAGTTGGATTCTATAAAGTAATGTATCCATTTATTCACTTCTTAAATTTATCTGCGCGTGGACTTTCTAAATTATTTGGTTTAAAACCTGTAACAGAAGGTGAAAACGCACATACAGAAGAAGAACTTCGTATGATTATGGCAGATAGTTTAAAAAGCGGTGAAATTAACCATTCAGAATATGAATATGTTAACAGTATTTTTGAATTCTCAGACCGCACAGCAAAGGAAATTATGGTGCCTCGTACTGAAATAACAAGTTTTGAAAAAGACTTAACTGTCAAAGAAGTATTTGAAGTAATGGGTGTAGAACAATATACTCGTTATCCTGTAACGGATGGCGATAAAGACCACGTAATCGGACTTGTAAATCTAAAACATTTATTGACCGCATATATTAAAAATCCTACCAATGGAGATAAACCAGTTGTGGATTATATGCAGCCTGTCATTCGTGTTTTTGAAACAATTCCAATTAGTGACCTATTATTGAAAATCCAACAAGAACGAATTCATATGGCAATCCTAATGGACGAATATGGTGGTACTTCAGGTTTAGTAACAATTGAAGACATTATTGAAGAAATCGTCGGTGACATTCAAGACGAATTTGACGAAGATGAAATACCAGAAGTTCAAGAAATTGGTGAAGGCCATTATATAATAGATGCAAAAATGTTACTTGAAGAAGTAAATGATATGTTAGGTATTAATATCGAAGAATCTGATATTGATACACTTGGCGGTTGGTTCTTAACTCAAAGATTTGATGCTGTTGAAGGTGACAGTTTCGAAACTGAAGGCTACGAATTTAAAATTAAAGAGCTGGACGGCCACCATATTCTTTATCTTGAAGTAATTAAACTAGATGAACCTACTGGTGAAGAATCTGAGATGGATGATTTAGCACAAAAAGTAGAAGAATAAGATTACGAAACGACTTTCCGTTTAACGGAAAGTCGTTTTATCATGTCTTGGTGTTTTGTGGGGAGGAAACATTTTGGAACTATATACAAACTTGCGTGCTGGGGAAAAAGGTGCATGGCTATCAATTGGTACATATCTTATTCTCAGTGCTTCAAAGTTAGTCATCGGTTACTTTGGTGCATCCGATGCTTTAATGGCAGATGGACTAAACAATACAACCGATATTATTGCCTCAATTGCAGTATTAATCGGATTACGTATCTCTCAAAGACCACCTGATGAAAATCATCAGTATGGTCATCTTAGAGCAGAAACAATTGCTTCGCTCATTGCATCATTTATTATGATGGTCGTTGGGCTACAAGTATTACTGGATTCCATATTAGCATTGTGGAAACCTAGTCGTGAAACACCCTCTCCGCTAACTGCATATGTCGCTATTGGTAGTGCTGTTGTTATGTATTTGGTGTATCGATTTAATCTTAATTTAGCTAAAAAAATTGGTAGCACTGCTGTAAAAGCTGCTGCCTATGATAACCGATCAGATGCACTCGTAAGTATTGGAACAGCCATTGGTATTTTTGGTGCGATTTTTGGCTTTGCTATTATTGATACTCTGACAGCTTTAATCGTAGGGATTATCATAATAAAAACTGGGATTGAAATCTTCTGGGAATCTGTTCAAACATTAACAGATGCTTTTGATACTGAAGAAGCTGAAACCTTATCAGTACTTATTCACAATGTGGATGGCGTCATTGATTTAGTTGATTTTAAAGGACGTACCCACGGAAATATGATGTTTATCGAAGTAACCGTTACTGTGAATCCCTATTTAAATGTTTGGGAAAGTCATCGAATAACCGAGAAAATTGAAAACACAGTTAAAAGGTTTAAACCATTTTGTACAGCCCTTGTTCATATAGAACCTCACGATCTTCCAAATGCAGTTGATGAGGATTATCATTTTTAATATTGAAAGTGCTTCTATAAAAGAACAAGGCTGAAATGAAATTTGATTTTCATTTCAGCCTTGTTTAGATTTTCCTCACACTTTCAAAGGAGCAACTCAAAAAGTTATTTTAAGATGTTCCCTCACTACTTTCAGTCAAGTTATGCTTCACAGCATATAGTGCTGCTTGCGTTCGGTCTTGAACGTCTAATTTATTGAAAATGTTAGAAATATGCGTTTTTACCGTTTTTTCAGTCACGAAAAGGGATGATGCAATTTCGCGATTACTCTTTCCTTTTGTTAGCTCAGCAAGTACATCTTGCTCTCTTGGAGTTAAAGGATTTTTTATATGGGGTAAATTTTCATCTTCATGAATCTTTTCCTGTAATGTAGTAGTAGCAACAGGATGCATAATACTTTCTCCACGCATCGTTTTCCGAATAGAATTAACAAGATCATCCGGTTCAATATCCTTTAGCTGGTAACCAGCCGCGCCTGCTTCTAATGCAGGAAGTACATGATCTTTATCAGAAAAGCTTGTAAGCATCAGCACCTCAATTTTCGGCCAATTCGCTTTTATCTTTTTCGTTGCTTGTATCCCATTCATTTCTGGCATAACTAAATCCATCAATACAATATCTGGTTGCAGGATCTCAACTAATTCCACTGCTTCTAAACCATTTTTTGCTTCTCCGACAACTTCTATATCTTTTTGTGTTTTTAAAAAAACGATTAAACCTCTACGTACAACATGATGATCATCAGCTATTAGTACTCGAATCATAGTTCATATCCCCCCTTAGTACGGTATTCGAATTAAAAGTTCCGTTCCCTTACCAATTTCACTCACCCAATCAGCTGTCCCGCCAAGGGCTTGTACACGATCTTTAATGGATTGCATCCCAATAGATGGTAGTTTCGTACCTAAATCATTGACGAATCCTCTACCTTCATCCTTCACGACAAACAAAATATCAGTTGGCGTAACTGTGATAAACAACTCTACTTCTAATACTCCTGCATGCTTTCTTACATTATTTAATGCTTCTTGGGCGACGCGGAATAATGTTTCTTCAACTTTCGATGGAAATTGAAGTACACCTGATACGTTGACAACTAAAGATAAATTTAACATTTCGGCATAGGCTTTGATTGCATCAAGTATGCCACTTTCTAATCCTTTAGGGCGTAATTGCCAAATAAGTGCACGCATTTCAGTCAAAGCAGCTTGTGTTAATTGTTGGATATCACGAAATGTATCTTTTAATTCTGGTTGTTCAGTCATCTCAATTCCCGCTCTTGAAGTTAATGTCACTGAGAATAAAAGCTGATTCACAGAATCATGAAGATCTCTTGCTAGGCGATTACGCTCTTTTACTAACGCCATTTCTTGTTCTTGCTTTGTTAAGTAAACGCGTTTAATGGCTGACCCTAATTGAAATGCTACCGATTCCAAAAGTTCTAGTTCTTCTTCTGTGTAGCTTACTGTATTTGGCTTTGCAACATTTAATATTCCAAATCGCTCACCACCTGATTGAAGTGGTACTGTTGCATGATGAGTGATTCCTCCATGCTCCCCAACCTGGTCTTCAATTGCACTTTCAATTCTCTGACATTCGATAATGTTGGATGCTTTTTTCAATTCATTGTTTCTAAATTTTGAGACACACCAGCAGCCACCTTTTGTTAGATACTGACATTCATTATATTGAAGAGCTTGCGGTAAATGTTCATGTGCAACTAATTGAGATTTGCCTTTTCCATTAATGAAGAATATCCAACCCGATTCAAAGTTTGTGCCTTGTAAAAGTTTACTAAGTGCTCCCTTTAACATAGGAATCATTTCAGTCTCTTCATTTAATAATTCTGCTATTTCTTTTAATAATGTAATATTAGACGTTTCATTCATTGATTGTTAACACCTCAGGTATAGATGTGTGTTTTTGTTTCTTTTATCATATCATTCCAAAGAGATTCTTTCATTTATTGGTAACTCATACTTTTGTCTGAAAAAGTACTAAAAATGTCATTGTAATTCGTCAATAAAATTGGGATACTTTATGAGGTTGAAAATAGTAGTACCTTACAAAAATTTAAGGATTATCTTGAAATCAAAACAATTTACTTCTATACATCTTCGCTCTATAATCGAATTACGAAAACTTATTTCGCTAGGAGATATAAAATGAGTAAAAAACTTGAAAATAGTTTGCTATTTATATGGATTGTTTCATTATTAGCAACGTTTGGATCTCTTTATTTTTCAGAAGTACGTGGTTATACACCATGTGAACTTTGTTGGTATCAGCGCATTTTAATGTATCCCATTGTCATTATGACAACTGTTGCATACATACAAAAAAATGCTAGAATCGCCTTAACAACTGCCGTCTTTTCAATTATTGGCGGGTGTATTTCTTTATACCATTATGGTATTCAAAAGTTGGACTTTTTAAGAGATAGTGCACCATCATGTGGACAAGTTCCATGTACTGGCCAATATATTAACTTGTTAGGATTTATTACAATACCATTCTTAGCATTGATTGCATTTATATTAATTGCCATTACAAGTATTTATATGTTAAGAGTTTTGAAAGGGGAAAAATAATTTGAAAAAGCTTGGAATTATTGGTGCTGTCATTGTAGTACTATTTGCTGCTATTATCATTTTAACGAACATCTCAAATCAAAGTAAACTAGATAACAATCCATATGGAACTGATAATTTAAGACAATCTACAATTGATTTACTAGACGACGAAAATTACCAAAATATTATCCAGCCTGAAGATTTAAAAGAAAAAATTGCTTCTGGTGAACCAGTGGTAGCCTATATGTTTAGTCCAGAATGTGTTCACTGTCAAAACTTCACACCTAATTTAATGCCAACAGCAAAGGATTTAGGTGTTCATATTGATCAATTAAACATTTTAGAATACCAAGCTGGTTGGGCAGAATATAACGTAACAAGTACTCCTACTTTAATCTTCTTCAACGAAGGTAAAGAAGTTCAACGACTTGAAGGCGACTATTCAGAACACCTTGATGCAGTAAAAACATTTTTAGCTCAAGCAAAATAATAAATTTAGGAAATCGTGTTCATAATGAACACGATTCTTTATTTGGAGGAAAAATATATGTTTCTATATGAAGTTGTACAAGATGGGTTAACGGTAGAGGAATTATTAAGAACAAAGTGGAGGCTCGGAAAAAAGCTAGTACATGAGCTGCGTATGGCAAAGGCTGTTACTTATGAGGATAACACTCCAGTACTATGGAATGACAAATTATCCAGGGGGACTATCATAAAATTCACATTCGAGATTCCTGATTCTAGTTATGTTCCAACTAATGAGCACGAAATTACCATACAGTATGAAGATGCACATTGTTTGATTGTTTCTAAGCCAAAAGGAATGGCAACTCATCCAAATGATATTTGGGATCGAGATACTTGTATGAATCATGTCATGGCACATGTAAAAGCAAATGGTGGAAACTACGCAGAGCATGTCCATCGGTTAGATCGAGGAACAAAGGGATTACTGTTAGTGGCAAAACATCCAATTGCAAAATCCATTTTTGACCGAATGATAGAAGAAAAATCAATCATCCGTACTTATGAAGCCGAAGTTCAAGGTATCATTCGTCAAGACAGCGGTACAATCAATGAACCGATTGGAAAGGATCGTCACCATGCTACACGACGTGTTGTTTCTAATACCGGCCAGCATGCAGTAACTCATTATAAAGTGGTAGAAAGATTAAAGAATACTTCAATTGTTCATTTAGTTTTAGAAACAGGTCGCACCCACCAAATCCGTGTTCATATGGCACACCTTGGTCACCCAATTGTTGGTGACACGATGTACAATGCTCGTAGAACAGCAAAAGATAGCTATGAATTACACGCCATTCAACTGGAATTCGAGCATCCGTTTTTAAATAAAGTGGTGACTGTGAAGGATAGATGAGGATATTGTTTTTGAATTAATGAAAGTTTGTCTAGTTTTAAGGCAATGAGTGCGCGCCTCTGTTACCTTTTACGTTCATTTCGAGTTCATTTGGGCACTGAGAGCGCTTCTCTGTTACCTTTCACGTTCATTTCAGGTTCGTTCGGGCACTGAGAGCGCTTCTCTGTTACCTTTTACGTTCATTTTAAGTTCGTTCGGGCACTGAGAGCGCTTCTCTGTTACCTTTTACGTTCATTTCGAGTTCGTTTGGGCACTGAGAGCGCTTCTCTGTTACCTTTTACGTTCATTTCGAGTTCGTTTGGGCACTGAGAGTATAAATGTCAACACAAATATGTACACTTTTGCTTGTTTAAGGATGTACAAAATCACTC
>DATMFE010000410.1:0-2006 GCA_035556295.1 Ureibacillus sp. | reverse complement strand
GAATAAAAATGAACGAATTAAAAGGACTTCATCACGTAACAGCAATTACAAGCAGTGCAGAAAGGATTTATGAATTTTTTACTTATGTATTAGGTATGCGTTTAGTAAAGAAAACAGTGAACCAAGATGATATCAAAACATATCACTTATATTTTACAGATGATGTTGGCAGTCCAGGAACAGATATGACATTCTTCGATTTTCCTGGCATTCCGAAAGGGGTACATGGCACGAACGAAATTTCAAAAACGTCTTTCCGTGTACTAACTGATGCAGCATTAGATTATTGGGTAAAACGTTTTGATAAATATGAAGTAAAACATACGGGCATTAAAGAGCAATTTGGTAAGAAGACATTATCTTTTGTTGATTTTGATGATCAACAGTATCAACTCATTTCAGATGAACATAATCAAGGTGTCGCTTCTGGAACACCATGGCAAAAAGGACCGATTCCTTTAGAATATGCGATTACAGGGTTAGGACCAATTTTCGTTCGTACCTCTTATTATGATTATTTTAAAGAAGTGTTGGAGAAAGTGTTCTTCATGAGAGAAGTTGCCGAGGAAGGTTCATTCCACTTATTTGAGATGGGTGAAGGTGGAAACGGTGCACAAGTAATCGTCGAATATAATACAATTCTTCCGCAGGCTCGACAAGGCTTTGGTACAGTTCATCATACAGCATTCCGAGTGGATGAACGTACAGATTTAGAGGCATGGCAACAACGTTTACATGAATTCCAATTACGAAACTCAGGTTATGTAGAGCGTTATTATTTTGGATCTTTATATACAAATGTTGCTCCTGCCATCTTATTTGAATTGGCAACGGATGGTCCTGGATTTATGGAGGATGAACGATACGAAACACTTGGTGAAAAATTATCTTTACCACCGTTCTTTGAACCAAAACGTGAGCAAATCGAAAGAATAGTGAGACCAATCGATACTGTACGAAGTACGCTGACGATTGAAAAAGAATACTTGTAGGGGGGTGAAACAATAAAATGGGATTTTTAAATAAATTATTTGGAGCTGGACAAAAGGGGGAAGAAACAATGACAAAGTTAAACATTGGTATTATTTTAGGATCTACACGTGAAGGGCGTGTAAGTCCACAAGTTGGTGCATGGGTAAAAGAATTAGCTGACAAACGCGGCGACGCAAACTACACAATTATCGATATCGCAGATTATAAATTACCATTACTAGGTGAAGAAGGCGGAGATACTTCAGGCGCAGCAGCATGGTCTGAAATTATCGCAGCCCAAGACGGTTTCGTATTCATCGTTCAAGAATATAACCACTCAATTACAGGGGCACTTAAAAATGCATTAGATTATTTACGTGAAGAGTGGAACAACAAAGCGGCTGGCATTGTATCTTACGGTTCAGTAGGTGGTGCTCGTGCGGCAGAACACTTACGTGGTATTTTAGGTGAATTGTTAGTTGCAGATGTTCGCGTACATCCAGCATTATCTTTATTCACTGATTTTGAAAACGGTACGGACTTCAAACCAAAAGCAGTTCAAGAAGACTCAGTAAATCAAATGTTAGATCAATTAATTCCTTGGTCAAAAGCATTATTCACAATTCGCTAATGATACAGAAGTAAATCACTATAAATTACAACATGTGTCGGGCACATGTTGTAATTAAAAAATAAATATGAAGTTTGAGCAAATCGTTATCAAGTAAATGGAAGCAAGTTACTTTCAGTAGGTCGATTGATTTTTCAAAAGATTTAACAAATGTTGCCTAGCAATGAATATGGATTTCAAATGACGAAGATAATAGGTCGTGTATTGAAATGGGCTTTTAGGAGGAATAAATATTATGACGAAAGATTTTTACACTGCATTGGAAGAAAGACGTTCTCATTATGGAATCAATAAAGAGATACAAGTATCTGATGAAAGAATTAAAGAAATTGTTGAATTTGCTGTAAAATATACTCCATCTGCTTTCAACTCCCAAACTGCACGTCTTGTTGTATTAACAGGA
>DATMFE010000409.1:0-5954 GCA_035556295.1 Ureibacillus sp. | reverse complement strand
AAGCTTTCTATTTACTTGAAAATGACATTGCAGATGCTAAAGATATTGATTTAGCTATCACTGCTGGCCCTGGCTTTCGATGGGCATTCATCGGTCCCCTTGAAACAGCGGACTTTGGAGGACTCGATATTTGGAAAATTGTCGTAGAAAATCTCTCTCCCCTTCTTTCAAAAGAAGAAAAGATTCCTGCTTCCATAGAGGAAAAAATTCAATGCGGTCAACTTGGTACAAAAACAGGTAGTGGTCTATTTCAATATTGTGGTGAGGATGAAGTGGAGAATAAATTGCGAGAAAGAGATGCGAACTTTATTCGATTAGGGAAAATTAAGAATAAACCGTTGTAACTGGGAGAGGGCCAGCATCAATAAGAGCTGGCTCCGTTATTCTGGTTCCTATCATTTACTCGCGTTTTCTTTCGTAATACTCGCAGATTTGCTTCAAATACTCGTACTTTCTCGCTGAATATTCGCGGATTCCTATCATTTACTCGCGCTTTTCACGAAATTGCTCGCAGATTCCCCTGCATTCATGTTCGGGCTTTACATTCCCCTACCTGTTCTTAATTATCTATGCAAATGCCGAACCTAAAATTATCTCATCAGCCTTCATTTGTAATAAAGTCTGATAATCCACCCCCGGATTCTTCTCTATATACGAATTTACAATCGAAAAACCCATACAATAACCAATCCAACGAGGTAATTGCTGCGTTCCATCCCCATATAAGAATGGCTGGTGATTTTCAACACCTTTCAAATTTAATTTTGAGACGAAGGACGATTGCCATATTTCACTTAATTGATCGATTGAATACTGTGATGTCCATGGCGAGCACCATTGTTCACCGTATAACGCTCTCACCATCCATTCTGCCATCCCTTCAAGGATTAACGATTCTTTTAGCGGCATAATTTCAGGTTCCTTTTGTAAAATGTTCAACCTGCAATAATGATGGTACTCATGGGCAAACATTGCTTTTAATTCCATATCCGAAACTTCCTTTGAGACAAATAAAAAGACAGCCTCTATATAGGAAACTCCATTTTTATAGGCTTCAATCCCATCAATTATTGGTCGGTTATTTGTGAGTGGCAATATAAAAATAGGACATTCTTTTCCACACCATAATTTCATTAGCCTTTCATATTCCTCTTGTACGATTCTCCAAACGTTCTTTCTACTCAAATTCTGCAAAGATATCTCTAAATCTTTTAGTTCATTTGGGGCAAATAATCCATGATTCATTAATTCATAGTACAGCTCTTCTCTTGATATATCCGGGAAGATTTCTTTTACGGATTCATATAGTGACTCCTGCACAACATATATAGGTGTTTTATCTAACTCAAGACGTGACATTTCAACTAATCTCTCAAGTAAACTCTCTGTATTTTCAACTACCAAACTATCCCCCCTTTTATTTCTATTTTATGTATAGACTATTAACTCGTGTGTTCCATTTACCCGACCATATATTAATAAGAGTTTTTATAGGAGGGAGGGTTAATAATGGATAGACGTCAAGCATATGACCTTTGTTGTAGATATAAAGGAAAAATGGTACGAATTTCAGATAACCGAGGACGACAACATATAGGTAGAATAACTAGAGTAGATCGAGATATGGTATGGATTCTTCCTGCTAGAGGACGCGGTGGATATGGACTAGGGTTCTGGGGATTTGGCGGCGGTTACGGCGGTAGCGGATTCGGCTATGGAATTGCACTCGGTACAATTCTTGGAATTGCACTGGTAGCAGCGTTTTAATTGTTAAGCATAGATTATTTTTGCTGTAAAATAGCCTAATGCATTAGTGCCTGAATCTAACTATTAAAATGGTTAGATACAGGCACTTTCTATTGTCTAGTTCCATTTAATTTACGCTTTCACCAGTCAATGCTATCATCATACATAGATTGAAGGGAGCGATTCTGTTGGTAAAGGAAATATATTTAAATGAACGTGTAATTCCTATTGAACATTATAATGAAGAGCAAGTAGACGGTTTACAAAAGATTCACATCCAATTTAAAGTAACGAGTGAAGAGTATCATGATATTGCTGTTTTACTATATGAAGGAACGTTTGATGTTAAAGTACCAGAACGAAACTTAGTTTTTCGTGGAACGATCCATCACTACTCTACTTCCGTCACCAATTTATATGAAAAAGGTCAAGTTGCTGATTACAAATTAACATTAATGGAAGTAAAACCTGTGAAATGAGGGTAATTTCTAAATGAAATTAAGTATATTAGACCAATCTCCCATTGCATCCAATCAAACAGCTCAAGAAGCATTGATGGAGTCCGTGAAATTAGCTCAAGCAGGAGAAAGCTTCGGTTATACGAGGTATTGGATCGCCGAGCATCATGATTTACCAGGGTTAGCTTGTTCAGCCCCTGAAGTAATGCTAGGACTAATCGGAGCACAAACAAAAAAAATTCGTATTGGTGCTGGTGCAGTTTTATTGCCGCACTATAAACCATACAAAGTTGCTGAAATTTACAATATGCTTTCTACATTGTTCCCTAATCGAATCGATATCGGAATTGGGAGATCTCCTGGTGGATCAGCGGAAGCTACGAATGCACTCTCGGATAATTTTTTGCAAAAAGTTTTTAAAATGCCAGAATTAGTAGATGAACTACTTCATTTTCTTCATCAGGATTTCCCAAAGGAAAGTGAATTCTCCAGAGTGACCGCTTCCCCTATTCCTGATAAAAAACCTGTACCTTGGATGCTTGGGACAAGCCCGAAAAGTGCAATACTAGCCGCACAGAATGGATTAGCCTATGCTTTTGGTGCATTCATGAGTGATCAGGATGGAGCGGCAATTATTAAGTCGTATCGTGAAGGATTTCTTGAAAAATATCAGGGGCAATCTCCACAAGTATTAGTTACTGTTCCCGTCATTTGTGCCGAAACAAATGAAAAAGCGGAGGAAATTGCACTTAGCAACTTAGTCTGGCAGCTTTTAATTGCAAAAGGTGAAGGGAAAAAAGTACCTTCTATTGAAGATGCGAAAAATTATCATATGAATGAAAAAGAATTGGATCAATTGGATGCCATGAAAAAGAAAATAATTACTGGCAATCCACAATTGGTAAAATCGAAACTGCAGAAAGTTTCAGAGCAATACCTGGCGGATGAAATCATGATTTTAACGATTACCCACTCACCACAAGATCGAATAGAATCCTATCGACTCATTGCTTCAGAAATCTTATGATTTAACAGTAATTCACCTAGAAAGGCGCAAAGAAATATGAACTCTAAAAAAATCACAAATGAAGAAGAATTAAACCAAGCATTTGAAATTAGAAAAGAGGTATTCGTTAAGGAACAAGGAGTTCCTTTATCGGATGAATTTGATGAATATGATCATTTAGACGGCCGCTGTGAGCACCTATTAGTCTATTACAATGATCAAGCTGTCGGTACAAGCAGAATTCGAACTGTTGACGAATATGGAAAGTTAGAAAGAATATGTTTATTGAAAGACTTCCGCAGTCTTGGACTTGGTAAAGTTATTGTTCTAGCATTAGAAGAAATCGCCAAGGAGCAAGGATTGTCAAAAGTGAAGTTACATGGGCAAACCCATGCAGAAGGATTTTATCAAAATCTTGGGTATCAAACAGCCTCTGCAGTATTCATGGAAGACGGTATTCCCCATGTGTTAATGACAAAATCGTTGTGAGTGATTCTACAGTGATAAATACGAGGTGTGAAGTTTAGTTTTGCACTCAAGTTATGAACATTATAGTTTGCTAATAGTAACCATCCAAATAAAAGTTATAACCACGCATTAGAAAATAGTACTTATTTCGAGTGAATATCATTCACTTTTTAGAAACAATGTTGACATCCGTAGATTGATAGCTTATGCTTAGGATACTTAATTGAATCGTTCTCCTAAAGGGGAGTAGCTTTTACAGCAAAGTCGTCATTCCAGAAGATTCGTTTCTTCTCGGCTTTGTTGGCAACGAATATGTTGTTAGCAAGACCTTTACCTTACTGGTAAGGGTCTTTTTATTTTTTAACCTTTACCATGCTTATGGTAAAGGTTTTTTTTGTTTTATTACCCTATGCCATATCATTGAACCTCAATTAGTGATTCTTCAAAAAAGAATGGAGTTGAAAAATGGACGTTTGTTGAAACAAATCAGTTCAGGTTTAGTTGGGGATAAATTCTAAATAAATTTAAGGAGGAAAACTGAATGGATCTTACACTTTTATTTGAATACGGTTGGGTACTGTTATTACTTATAGGACTAGAGGGATTACTAGCTGCAGATAATGCGCTAGTTCTAGCAATTATGGTTAAACATCTACCCGATCAAGAAAGGAAAAAAGCATTATTCTATGGTCTAGCCGGAGCATTTGTGTTCCGATTTGCATCTTTATTTATTATTTCCTTCCTAGTTGATGTTTGGCAAATTCAAGCAATAGGTGCCCTATATTTATTGTTCATTGCGATAAATCATATCGTTCGTAAACTTGTTTTTAAAAAGAAAGAGGACGATGTTGAAAGAATAGAAAAGAAGAAGTCAGGATTTTGGAGTACAGTAATAAAAGTGGAACTAGCGGACATTGCATTTGCGATTGATTCGATCTTAGCTGCAGTGGCCCTTGCATTAACGCTCCCTAGTACCAATCTACCTCAAATTGGTGGAATGGATGGTGGCAAATTCTTAGTCATATTTATCGGTGGATTAATTGGTTTAATCATTATGCGTTTTGCAGCAAATATGTTCGTAAAGTTATTACATTCAAGACCAGGTCTTGAAATTGCAGCCTTTGCCATTGTCGGATGGGTTGGTGTAAAATTAGCCGTATTAACTTTAGGTCACAAAGATATAGGATTGATACCATATGAATTCGCACATTCAACAGTATGGAAGTTAATCTTCTATGGAGTATTAATCTCCATTGCTGTCGTTGGATGGTTTATCACAAGTAAGAAAGACGCTAAATCAGAGGATGAAACACATTCAACTCATTAGAAGCGCTAAAAGGCTTCGTTCTATGTAAATAGAATGAAGCCTTTTATTCTGTTAACTAGCGGGTGCCCCCTAACCATCTTGACGCTAGCTTGAAAGCGGGATGATCTACTTATAATGAGTATTATTATTTTATTAAAGCGCGCCGAACATTCGGCTTTCATAGTAGTTGGCAAAAAGGGGCTGGGACATATAGTAATAGTACAATCCATCACTCATATTTGTTTAGACTTTTTGATATCGTATTATCGTTCATTTCCGATGCAAATTGGTTTGTATTTGCGACGATTAACCGTATTTGAAGGCTCCGCTTTTCGCTAGAGATCCTCTAGCCTAAAGTCATCAAGTTATTAATATAGATAGTCCTATTATCTGTAGTAGATAAGATTTGACTATTGATTTTACTTGGATGGGAAAATAGCAGTAGATTTTCAGCTTATTTTGAGAAATATGCCTAGTTCACTGTAAATAACCGTAGTTTTTACGCTTATTTGATTAAAATCAATGATTTTCATCTGATTTTGAGCATTTAACAGTAATCTTTACTCTTATTTTAAACGAATTACCTAGTATACAGAATTTAACGGTAATTTCTACTCTTATTTTTCTCCTATTCATCCTTCACCAGAAGGTTAACGATAGAATTTTGAATTCTGTATCAAACTTAGATTAATGCCATTGCCCCCGAGCCCCCACCAGTAAACTGTCTATCCTGTAGGAATCAAATCTGCGTCGTTGCGGTACTCATGTACATAGTACATTCCGTTCCTCACTCCTTGGTTCCTTGAACTCCCTGGTCCTCCCACTTCTCGAATCTTTGCTTATTTTGCTTTTCATTTTATAAAATAGTTATTACTTCTCAACCCGCACCGATTGAACCTTCGGTTCTTTTAGTAGTTGGGGCTTTTTAAACATAAAAAAACACCACTAACATTAGCGGTGTCATTTTGCG
>DATMFE010000408.1:0-7170 GCA_035556295.1 Ureibacillus sp. | reverse complement strand
AATATTACTTTTTTGTTTTGCATGAAATAATCTTTGTTAGCATTACAGCGTTAAGAAGCTCTCTTCATAAAAATCCTGATGGTGTTTGAAATATTTTATTGTCATTCGACGCCAAAACGACTAAGGAAACTATTCTTAGTCGTTTTGGCGTTTGTTTCTTCTTTTTTACGTAATTCAATTTTTTCCATGACTGCAAAAAGTTTATCAGCAAAGTTAAATACTTTGCGAAGGCATACTTACAATTTCTCCGACTGTGATGTTTTTTATCTGAAAAGTCATTATAGAATTGATCGAGGTTTGCTGAATAAAACATTAACGAAGATGTATGAAATTTTATAAACCTTTCCCAAGAAAAAAAGCCCATATAAATGGACTTTAAGATGATTTTGATGTGTATTTAAAGTTAAATATGGTGTATCCTCTCATTTTTCAACTATATTAATATATATAATTTTGGTTAAAATGCCAAAAATAACGGGTTATTACTTACAAAATGTTATATTTAAATAGTTTTTATCAGGTTTCACCCTGTCAATCTCATTGGACTAAGCAAATGTGTGAGCATTATGGTTAGCAGGTGGTCTGTTTCAAACTATTTAGCAAAAACCGAATTCGCTGTCTTCTTCGAACATTTTTTTCAACTCAGAATAATCATTTGGGGCAAGTCCATCCCAACTTTCCCCAAAAATCTTCCCGCGAATATTCGGGTTAAAAACTATTTACACATATTTATCTAATCTTTGGCATGCGTTCCAAACTTCAGCAATAACCTTACGTCCAATATCATCAGAGTCATCTAGTTTCCCCATTAAATGAGCTTTCACAATTTCGTGATTTTCAAGTTGCTCTCCACGGTTATTCATAATTTCAAAGTAATGGTTAAGATCCGTATTTTTTGGCAATTCATTTTTGATAAGAATCACATTATCAATCAAGTACTTGAAATATTTTTCGTCATATTTATCGCTCTTTAATTTCTTTTTCAAGAGGGAAATCACGAATCACACAAAGTTGTTTCATCGTACTAACTCCTCACGCTTTAATTAATACCCCTAATAGAAAGATTCATGCCAACTCCATTTGTAATATTGCAATTGACAAAAATTTATTATTATAAATCATACAGTTTAATAACTGCTGTCTCTGAATCTTTAATCCTAACCTGATCATAATTTGAATATGTATTATCTTTATATTTCCACTGCTTCGTGGACAGTTTTTTGTCTAATGACCAAATAACACCAGTTGGCCAAGTATTAGGAACCTCTCTATTAAAAAACACTGCTGCTCCATACACAGGACAGTCCCATTGTTTTGCAGCACCCGCAAACCCATGTCTAGCAAATAATACATCTCCGGAGATATCTTGTCCTTTTGGATGGAATCGATGAACTAAATTTAAAATCGCATCTACATCAGGATTAATAGTGTTGTTATGTTTAATACCAAATGAATCATAGCAAACAGCTGTATAAAATCTCTTTCCTTTAACATTTAATATCCTACTATAGCCTTCTTCCTTACTACAAAAAGAAGCAGCAGGAGTAATAGATTCATAATTTGTTGGATGAAATTTTCTCCCCATAGTTAAAATACCTTCTTTAGAGCAAGTGACTGCCAGTTGATCCGCCCCATTGTCTCCATCAACTCCAATACACACAACAAGATTTGATTTTATTCCCTTTAAATGATTTATTATACTTTTTTCCAACCTTGGAATAAGAGAATTTGCGGCACTGTAAATTGCATCAAAATAACCAGCAGGTAATAACAAGATATCAACCTTTTCATTTAACTGCTTAATAAGTTTGAATAATAACTGTAATCGAGATTCATTATTATAATCACCTTGAGACTCTATACAAACCGTACCAATCTTAATGTGTGAATCTACTACTTTTGTTCCTATTACTCTATTATTTGAAGACTGCGTAATATAATTTTTAAACCATTTAATGTCTTCATTTTTGGTTACATCTAATTTACACCATTGATGAGAACCCATATGAATTCTGATTGTTGGTTTACCACCATTCATTAATGGATAAAAATCTCGCAATGTATCATACCATGCACGTTGTTCATCACGATAAATAGGATTGTTGTCTTTTGCTTTAATACCGTCACATAACCCTATGTAATGATTAATATCAAAACCAAAATCTAAATCTTTTGGATAGTTTAACAACGCTAATTTTCTTAATGGAGAAAAATGTTGGGATTCATCTAATTCCACAATTAATTCTTCATTTTGTATATAAATATCACAGGGCTGTAATAGTTTACTTCTAACAAAATTTTTGTTCCCTCTACTATTTTTTAATTCATTATAAATTTTCAATAACTTCCTATAATACCTAGTATTTTTATACGCCTCAATGTCTGCTGGAATATTCATTTTATGTTCTATTTTAATAAATCCATATATTTTCCTAAGCATCTCGAAAATTACATTTTTACATTCACTACAATGAATAGAATGTTTTTTGTCAGCTTTTTCAGGAATCTTTTTCACTACTTTCTTTTTAGTAGTTATCTGAACTGACTTGATCTCAAAATTTAAATTATTTAAGAATTCATTCGACTCTCTTCCACCACTAAATTCCGATGGGGATAATTCAAAGCCATTGGCATACTTATTAGCTAAGGAAATCACATATTTGGGAGGATAGGTCCTTCCATTGTATTCTAGAAGATACTTTGTAGCTTTTCGTGAATTAGGAACACCGTGAACATTAATTTCTTTTATTGCACTAATAATATGCTGTCTATTTATATTTTTAAATATCATTATTTCACCACCCAATGATTAGAATTAATACTAAAACATTACTTTAGATGCCGATAACTACTTTTTCTTGCTCCTCCTTCAACTGCTTAAATAATTTTTCTACTGTCCCTACCCCAACATTTTCATATTTTGCAAGAATGACAAGTTCCTTTGGTAACTGTTCAACCGTTTCAATTTGATCTTTATTTAGTTGTCTAAGAAGATTAGGAATTCCTGTGAATCCAGCACTGGTTAGAGGTATTTTTGATAATTCTTCTGTCACAACAATATAGTCGGATTTATAAAAAAAGAACAATTCTCCAGGGCGTTCTATTGCAAGTTGTCTGCGGATTTTTTCTTCCTCAATAAATAGTTTTAATTCCTCAAAGAAACTTTCATCATTCTTTTCATTATAGCGTTTCACATGCTTGTGTAATCCTTCGAAATCGTTTGGTAATTCACTCATGATGCGTGCCTGTTGTTCTGCTCCTAGTCTGATGAGAAAGGTTTCTGAAATATCAAATCGTTGAGGTAATAAAAACGCATCACGTAAAAAGTATGGAATTTCAATCTTTTGATTTTTATATGTAAGTGTTCGGATGGTTGTAAAACCAGGATGTTCAGGTTCGGATGGTAAGCTTACGGGAGTCTCATCCATTTTCTGATCTTTTGGTTTCTCTTTTGAGCCTTGAATCGATTTTTCAAGTAGGCTTTCTAGAGATTTTAATCTCACTTGGATTTCTGAAATATCATAGAATTGTTTCACATGCGGTGATGGATCTTGATAAATAGGAACTGTAAAATCTGCAGGCCCGTATACTTCTATATACCATTTAACAATCTGATATACAGCTTCCCAGGCCAACAATGCTTCTGAGTATCGGAACATTCGTGCATCATGTGCAGCTTGATTACCAATTTGACGAACATAATGAAGTGCATCACGGATTTCAGTAGTCAGATAACCGTTTTCGTTGAGTAAATCAATTCGATCTTTTAAGCTTGTCCATTGATCATCCATCAAATCTTCCGCTCGAATCACTTGTTGCAGTATGTTTTCAACAAATATTCTGGCATGTGTAAGCATTGTACGTGGACCTGTAAAAATACTTTTTTCAAGTTCACATGCAACTAATGCTAGTTCTTTTGAGATTGGTTCAAGAAATGTATAGAAATATGTGTGCATGTCCATATGATTCCCCCTGTTTATTCAAAAATCTCTATATAGTATTATTTTACCATATAGGAATGTAATATTATTTTTCTTATGAACAAAAAAGGCTAAAACCATTGATATATCAACGATTCCAGCCTCTAAAGTAAGATGACCTGTGAGGGATTCGAACCCACGCCCCCTTCCCTGTCAAGATTCAACGACGATTGAGAACAAAATAGAACGTACTCTCGTCTCCCTAACTAAGCAAACTTCCTTTTAACCAGGCGCGTGGACGGTATGGACCCACTGGGATTTGAATCAAGCTGGTTTTTCCTTTCGAATCAATTTCGTAAAGTTTATCACATTGGTTCGCATCGAATCCTAGCAGTGGATGGCCCCCCATCCCTAAAGCGCACGACGCCAAGAGCAGTCGTTGTACGAGAATTCCCGCTTCCATCTGTTGAATGCGATATCCTCTCATTCCTAATCTGTTTATGAGGTGATTCTTGTCTCCAACGACATGCATACAGAGCGGAACTTGATACAGATTCACATTGGGCATTATTAATCCTAATTGTAAAAACTGCCGGTAATCTCCCTTCGTTATTCTCCGAAGTGCATGAGCACTATTATCATAGGAATAGGCACCACTCGGGACTCCCTCTACATTATATAAACTGCCATACAAAGAAACACGAGCCTCAACATTCCCATGTGTGTCATCAAGGTCATTCTGATATGAGAAGGAACATGTCTCTTTTAACAATGTGGCTAGTTTTGTTTGACTCACTTTTCCCATTATAAAATCGCTATCAGGAGAATACCGCTTGCTGCAAATCGTTGCAAAATCGTATGAAAAGTTTTCTGTAACTGGCAGCAAAATCATCTCCGTACCTAAGGGGAATTTCACACTATTATTTTTCTTTATCTTTACAAATGAATGCGTTGTTTCAAACATGGATGCTTCGTTAAGTTTTCTCAGCATCGGATAATCAACAATCCTCTTTGAACGGTTATAGGAAACATGCTTTAATAATGGCACTTCCCGACACAATTCTGTGGCAGAAATAATTTCTTCTCTATTTTGATCGTTGTCAACACCATGGATAGATGGATTAATAGATAATGGAATGACCGCATATACACTTTCGTCCTGTTCAGATAATCCAAGCAAATGATTAATAGATTGATCAAGAAATTGGTAGCAGACCTTTGAAGAGAAACCCATCTGATTGGCTACTTCCAACGATTGCCCAATCAACACACCTGCATCTAACCCTTGAAGCCTGTAAGAGAAATTATTGTACTTATAGAAATTTTTCCAAAAAATTGTCGAGACAAAAACGGTGCAAAAACAGTCAGTAATAGAATAGCTATTTCCAAGACTTCTGGATAAGTAGAAATCGTAATTCCCTTCTCGCACCAAAATGAGACGGTGATGCGCAACATCGTAATGATAAATTCCTGTTGGGGCATCCTCAAGTTTTATATATACATATAATTCATTGGGATACAGCGCCCCTCCAGAGGGAACAAATCTCCTTAATGACTGGGTGAAGCCCCCATCTTTTTCCTTTGCGAATTGAGAGTATTGGGTAAGACCGTATACATACCATAAAAAATGACCAAGCTCCATCAGGCTGGGTTTTAGAGTAGATTCTCTTCTATTGAGCACTAAAGGTACATCAGCAGTAAGAGGAACTTCGGGTAAACCACGGTACAGTTTATAAGGAAGTGGTGCGTCCTCCCAATCGACCTGCCAATCCGGCGGAACGATTTTCTCCGTGTCAAAGTGCAGATGGTGTAGAAATGTTTCTAGCTCCAAATTTTTTTGTCCTCCTACTCTTTAATTATGGGAACGGATGTGGATATGGATTAAGCTGTTCAAACGATAATGGTGTCTTCCTAAATCCTAATTGCACCGGTACCTTAAGTACCCTGTCTAGCCCTTGTACTCGAGTAAGATGATGTCCAAATGTCATTGGTAACATTCCAGGAATTAAGACCTTTACACAGAATAATCCGTTTCGTTTAATTATAGGTGTTGTTTGGTCAACCACAATAACTTCAAGGTTTAATCGACGGAACTTATTAAGAATATCCTGAAGATCATCCTTTAAGTCAGTATGTGTCGGCGGCTGCTTGAATTCCTCGGCAAACGTACGTAACGGGCGATGATCATCCAATAAAAAATCTAGTTGTTTCTCTGCTTCTTTCAAGCCGTACAGCATGCCGTGGTCCTCCATGGTACGTACTGCAAACGGATCTTGTAGCATCCTTTCGTATTTCTTCCGGTTTTCCTCCAATTTTTCATCATGCCTAAACATCATTCCTGCCAGCTCATGAATCGCACTTTTTACAGCCCGCACTGGATCAGGGTTAGCTCCAGCTGCACAAATGAGGTTTGCACCCTTGGATTTTCTGTTTTTGGCCACTGCCCAGACGCTTGGAATCCCATGTTCCATCGTAGAATTGTAAAAATGAAGGTCATATCCCGCTACCTCACGTATACGGTCAACCATCAACTGTAATTCTTTATCGTTAGCAGAACTAAGATCAAGACGAGGAAGAGAGAGCCTAGCATACCAGGTTAATAAGAATGAATCTCGCTCGACTACCTCCATAATGGCATGAAAAATAGCTTCCTCTAAACTTCCTCCTAATGCACACCCATTGGAGGTTTCATAAATAAAACCCTCTCCTCCATAGCCCAAACTGTAATAGGCGAGTAACTCCGGAACCAGAATAGGACGTTCTTGTAAGAATGAATGGCCCCAGACCCAATTCATTGGATCATCAGGATTAAAAGGTTTAAACGGAAAATTTGGCTTTTTATATTGATCTTTTTCATGTAAACCAACTGTTATGGGGTTTAGCGCTTGATTTTCTAAATTATGATAACTATCACGAACTACCCTTCTTTTGCCTCGAGGTTCTATCCCGCAATATCGCTCCAATCCTTCCAAAATGGCAGTTAACTCACTCATTTCATAAGAATTAGATCTTCCTGCCACTCCCTCATCCGCTTCAAACAGTGGCATGTTCACTAAAACATCAGCAAATGGCAGCACCAAATCCTGCATTTTCCTATTCATGATCCCATTACGATAATCGAGATAATCTTTGACAAGCACTGTTTTTAATTCATCCATCGAACGGCAGCGATAACTGCCCTCATTTATTTTCGGACTGGATTCTAACCTGATTTGAGCTAGTGCCGGTGTGTCATCAGGTATTGAACTGC
>DATMFE010000407.1:0-3556 GCA_035556295.1 Ureibacillus sp. | reverse complement strand
TATTGGGGGAAAATAATTATGTGGCCATCCATTTAATAATTGAGGTTTTTATTATCACTGCATCCTTTACAATTGCGATTCAAGCATGGCTCATATTTCCTTATATTTTATCCAATCATCGACTGTATATCGGTGCTCTTTTTCTGTCAGTAGGTTTGTTAACTCTCATTCATACGCTGTCTTATAAAGGCATGCCCTTTTTTATTAAGGATAGCTCTGCTTATTCAGCTATATGGTTTTATATGATTATGCGGTTAACACAAGCTTTAGGTTTATTGCTCATTTTGACATCAAAACCTAAAAAAATTCACTTTATGCAGCGTAGAATTACATATAGTATAGCTTGTTTATATACTTTTATTTGGATGTTTCTGATTTACAGCCCGTATGACCTATTACCTCATCTTGTAGTTGAAGGAATCGGTACAACACCATTAAAAAACGGTCTGCAATATTTAGCCATTATGTTGCAATGTTTAATACTTCTTTCTTTGTGGAGAAATTTTCATAAAGATCGACGTCAAAATACGGTTATCATCATGGCTTCTGTTTATTTAATACTTAGCGATTTAATGTTCACAACCGATCAAAATGTGTATGATATTAAAAATTTTATAGGTCACTTCTTTCAATTATCAGGTTTTTATTTTTTAATGAGGACGTTTTACTCTACCTCTGTTGAAAAGCCATTTCAATCATTAATACAGACTCAAAAACAATTGAAAAAATCTGAAGAAAGTCTTCATTACATGGCCTATCACGATGAACTAACCGAATTGCCAAATTTACGATTTTTAACAGAAAAATTATCAAAAGAACTAAGCATGCCAACAACGAAAAAGGCGATTCTGATGCTAGAAATTGATCGACTTAAATCTATTAATGAATCACTTGGTCATTCTTTTATAGACTTGATGTTACAAGAGGTTGCGACACGTCTACGTGCCTCTCTCCCCTCGGACTTATTTATCAGTCAAATAGGCAGGGGAGAGTTTACGATTCTCCTCCATTCAGTAAAGGACCATGAGGATGTAGTTCAAGTATGTAAACAAATTCAAAAAGGAATGAAAGAGCCTTTTCAACTACAGCATTTCCTATTAAATATTACATTAAATATCGGCATTGCCGTGTATCCGAAGCATGGCACGAATCAACAGGAACTTTTAAAACATGCTCAAGTCGCCATGCATGAAGCACAGAAAGTAACAGAGAGATATGTATTTTACCATTCCAAAATGGGACAACAGTTCATAGAGCGATTAGTGCTTGAACAGGACTTACATTACGCCCTTGATAACGAAGAGATTTATCTTGAATATCAGCCACAAATTAACTTACGAACAGGCTCTATTGATTCTGTAGAAGCGTTAGTTCGATGGCAGCATCCAGAGAAAGGATTGATTTCACCCGCTGTATTTATTCCAATCGCAGAAGAAACAGGGTTAATCGTCCCAATCGGTGAATGGGTATTGGAAACTGCTTGCAGGCAGGCTAAACAATGGCATAATGAAGGCATTTCACATATCGGTGTCGCTGTTAATCTATCAACTGGGCAGTTCTTTCAACAAAATTTAGTAGAGATGGTAGAGGATATTTTAGCAAGAACAGACCTGCCTCCACATTACTTAGAATTAGAAATTACCGAAAGTATGACGGTAGATACTAACCACATGACTGACATTTTGCATGATTTAAAGCAATTGGGTGTAAAAATAGCTGTAGATGACTTTGGAACAGGTTATTCATCTATGTATTATTTAAAAAAATTCCCGATTGATTGTTTAAAAATAGACCGTTCTTTCGTTCGAAATGTACAATCCAATCATCATGATGACGTACTTATTTCGATGATGATTTCGATGGCGAAACATCTTGAATTGAAAGTCGTTGCTGAAGGTGTAGAAGAAACCGGCCAACTTTCCTTTTTGGCAGATCGTGATTGTGATATTATCCAAGGATATTTATTTAGTAAGCCAATCGATCCCGAAGAATTATCGGCAAATTTCGATACCATTCAAAAAAAGGTTCTTTCCATCACTCAATTAAAAGAGGTAGTATAGAGAAATTGCAATCTAAAAAAGCTAACAGCCTGCAGACAGTAGACTGTTAGCTTTTTTACTTTTTGCACTCAAAACAAGCATGTATGACCGTTTAGATGCATAATATTTTTTAGATCATTTTAAAAGTTTATTAACATTCCACTCGTTTCACTTAATATAAAAATTCATTATAATCAAAAAGAAGAAAAACAAAAAATGATGTAATGGAGGCTACTATGAAGAGAATCGCTGTTTTCTGTGGATCTAGTATCGGAGCTTCACATACGTATAAAGAAGGCGCTATCCAGCTAGGGAAAGAATTAGCCAGACGAGGCATTACACTTGTCTATGGAGGTTCTAGTGTTGGAATTATGGGAACAGTAGCAGATGCTGTTTTAGAAGCAGGTGGACAAGCTATCGGCGTAATTCCAAAAATGTTAGAGGAAAAAGAGATTGCACACCTTCATTTAACAGAACTTATTGTCGTTAACTCTATGCATGAAAGAAAAACAAAAATGGTCGAATTAGCAGATGGATTTATCGCTTTACCTGGAGGACCTGGAACGTTAGAAGAATTTTTTGAAGTGTTCACTTGGGCTCAGCTAGGACTTCACCAAAAACCTTGTGGCATTTTAAATATAGATCATTATTATGATTTACTGATTTCTTTCTTCAATCATATGAATGAACAACAGTTTTTGCAGGATAAACATCGCTCCATAGCTCTAGTTGATTCAAATCCAGCAGATTTAATTGAGAAATTCTATACCTATAGCCCTCCTGCTGTGAAAACCTATATTAAAGAAAATCAAACTTGATAAGTACACACTACTGAATTCATATTACAAATGAGCTTGGGCATACTGTCCCGAAGCTCATTTGTTTTACTTACTGTTTATCAGCTTTCTACTCTTCTACCTTTTTCCCTCTCATCAATTTCTCAAACCGTTCCATTTCTGGATCTTGTTTAGGCGTATAATTGAACGGATTTTTCTCTTGTGCAAATGTCTCTTTAGTATCAAATATGCCCATTGTTGAACTAGCAGATGCTGTAGGGTCATTAATAACACTTTCTCTTTTCCCATCAAAATGAGGGGTTGCTTCAACATGTATATTTTCATCGTCACGTGGCATATACTCATCTCCTTTATGATTAAGATGACTATATAAAAGGCAATCTATTCAATTTTTCAACACTTTCATTTCAAGGGGATGAGAAAGCTTAGAAAGAGATGATGATTTCAACAAATTAAGCATGTGAATCGAATGATTTATATTGCTTGCCCATTTGCCAAACCCTGCTTAACCTCTGATTTTTGTTTTTTAATGACAACTACAAATAAGCTGCCTACCAAGCAAAAGATGCCGGCAAGAAAGAATGCCCATGTATAAGAGTTAAATATTTTATAAATAAGACCTCCGCCATAGGCTGCGACTGCTGCACCTGCCTGGTGAGCAGCAAATATCCATCCATAAATGATTCCACTCTTTTCTACTCCGAAGATTTGTCTAGAAAT
>DATMFE010000406.1:0-11438 GCA_035556295.1 Ureibacillus sp. | reverse complement strand
ACTCTAACAGTTTTTGTTACAGGGTCTAAGCCACCATAAAAGGCCACGTCTTATATACTGTTTGTGTTAACTACATTATGGACAGGATGGAATTATTTTCATTCCTGGGTTGGGAGTGAAAAGCTCATGAATGTTTTTGTTGGGCTGGCGGTCTAAATGAAGTTAAATTTTCATGAAGTGTGTATTGACTAAGCTTTTCTGGAGAAACAGGACCTTCTATTACGACTAGCCCATGCCTCGTTTCCATTTCGACACAATAATAGTTTTTTATATGTTGCATAAGACTCGAACACCACCTGAGCATGATACTAACATTATATTATAAATGATGTTAAAAAAAGCTCGAAAATACGAAAAAATGTTGAATTTTTGAAATATTGAAAATATTTAACGCATAATAATTCGTTATCATGTAAAATAATCTTATTCATTTTCAACTTTAATACTTTAAAGTACTAATTTAAAAGAAATATGAAGACGTGTTTTAATTTTAAAGTTTAGGGGGTAATTTTTATGGGGATGAAAATTACAGATCGATTGAAGGCTTCATCACTTCAATCACATCATTTAAAAAATTATGATGAAACTGTCGCTACTTTCAATTGGAAACAATCTGAACAAGCATTTAGTTGGTATGTTACGGGGAAGCTTAATGCTGCATATGAAGCAATTGATCGCCATGCTGAAGGTGCAAAAAAGGAAAAAATTGCACTAATTTTTGACGATGGTAAACGAAAAGAGTCTTATACTTTTCATGACATGAAAATCATGTCAAATAAAGCGGCAAATGTGTTTAAGCAAAACACGACATTAGAAAAAGGAGACCGTTTGTTTGTATTTATGCCACGTACTCCGGAACTGTATTTTACCATTCTAGGTGCAATCAAAATGGGGGTGATTGTAGGACCATTATTTGAGGCATTTATGGAAGGTGCCATTTATGATCGGTTATTGGACAGTGGTGCAAAAGTACTGGTGACGACTCCTACACTTCTAAAGCGTGTACCCATAGAAAAACTTCCGTTGCTCCAAACGATTTTTGTTATTGGGGAAAATGTTAAAGAATCCGATGAAATAATCGATTTCAACAAGAAGCTCAAAAATGTTTCCCAGGACTTTAACATTGAATGGGTTGATCGAGAAGATGGACTGTTATTACATTACACGTCTGGTTCTACTGGAGCGCCAAAAGGGGTACTACATGTTCATAATGCGATGATACAACAATATCAATCAGCAAAATGGGTACTAGATTTACAAGAAGAGGATATCTATTGGTGTACTGCAGATCCAGGCTGGGTAACTGGAACAGCCTATGGTATATTTGGCCCTTGGTTAAATGGTGTAACCAATGTAATCATTGGTGGCCGATTTAGTCCTAAAAGTTGGTATCAGGCTATTGAACAATATAAAATAACTGTTTGGTATAGTGCACCTACTGCTTACCGAATGTTAATGGGTGCTGGAGTAGGGGTACAAGAGCAGTATGATCTTTCATCTCTTCGTCACGTATTATCGGTTGGGGAACCGTTAAATCCTGAAGTGATCCGTTGGGGAATGGAAACGCTGGGACAAAGAATACATGATACATGGTGGATGACGGAGACGGGAGCACATATTATATGTAATTATCCAACAATGGATATCAAACCTGGTTCTATGGGAAAACCTATTCCAGGTGTTTATGCAACAATTGTTGATGATGAAGGAAATGAAGTACCACCATATACGATGGGGAATCTAGCTGTCCGTAAAGGGTGGCCATCTATGATGAGAGCGATTTGGGATAATCCAAGTCGTTACGTATCGTACTTTTTAAAAGACGAATGGTATGTTACTGGTGATTCTGCATACAAAGATGAAGACGGCTATTTTTGGTTCCAAGGTCGTATTGATGATGTGATCATGACATCGGGAGAACGTATTGGACCTTTTGAGGTCGAAAGTAAATTACTTGAACATCCAAATGTTGTGGAAGCAGGCGTAATTGGTAAGCCGGATCCAGTGCGCGGTGAAATTATTAAAGCGTTTATTGTGTTGCGTGAAGGTGTTGTACCATCTGAGGAATTAGAGGAGGATATTCGCAATTTTGTTAAAACTGGTTTAGCAGCCCACTCTGCACCGCGTGAAATTGAATTTAAGGAAAAGTTACCTAAAACTCGGAGTGGGAAAATAATGCGGCGAGTATTAAAAGCTTGGGAATTAGAACTTCCAACAGGCGATCTTTCTACAATGGAAGATTAGTAGTTAATCATTAAGAGTTTCTCTGTCATTCTTTCAATAATCTAATAAATATACAAATTAATTATAAAGCGACTCATTTGAAGTTGTTCGAAACTTCTTGAGTTCGCTTTTTTTGTGAAAATAAATAAATGATTTTTCAAATAAAGGATTACTGTTACTTTTCTCGTTTTGTAAAGTAAATAACTCGAGTGGTAAAACAATTGAGAAAAATCAATCAATATATAAAAATACAGTTGACTTAATAAATATACAGTCCTATACTAACAATATCTTATGTAAGGAGTGAACGTTATGAAGGTTGGAATAATTGGCGCAACTGGATATGGTGGATTGGAATTGATTCGATTGTTACATAACCATCCAGAAGTGGAGAAGATTGAATTATTTACATCATCAGATGAGGGGACGATCTTTTCATCACGGTTTGGCCATCTATTCACCATTCACGATGATTCATTGAAAAAAATAGATCCAGACGCGTTAGCCAAATTTGATGTAGTTTTTACAAGTACTCCCTCAGGTGTAACTAGTAAGCTATTACCACCACTAGTAGGTACTGGCCCAAAATTAATTGATTTGTCAGGAGATTATCGATTAAAACAACCTGAGTTGTATGAGCAGTGGTACAAAAAAGAACCGGCACCTTTTGAATTATTACAGCAAAGTGTTTACGGACTTACTGAATGGAATGAAGAGCCTATAAAAAATGCTAATTTAATAGCAAACCCAGGTTGTTACCCAACTGCTGTTTTGTTGTCAATTCTTCCATTCATTAAGGAAAAACTTATAGATTCTAATCATTTAATTATAGATGCTAAAAGTGGTGTTTCAGGAGCAGGAAATAAACCATCTCAAACGACACATTTTAGTGAAACGAATGAAAACCTATCAATCTATAAAATAAATGAGCATCAGCATATTCCAGAAATTGAGCAAGCAATACAATTGTTTACTGATATAAATACAACAATCTCATTTAATACTCACCTCGTTCCGATGACTAGAGGAATTTTATCAACTACATATACACCAGCATTCACCGGTGTAACCAACAAACAACTTGTTGAGTGTTTAGTAGAAACGTATAAAGATAATCAGTTTGTAAGAGTCGTTGATGGAGCATCTTCTTTAGGAACTAACCGAGTAAAAGGTTCGAATTACTGTGATATCTCAGTAAAACTAGATGAACGGACAAATCGTGTAACAATTGTTAGTGTGATTGACAATTTAGTTAAAGGTGCAGCTGGTCAGGCAATTCAAAATATGAATGTACAATTTGGCTTACCTCAATCACATGGTATAGATGTAGTGCCATTATTTATTTAGGGGGAAAAAACATGTCAACGTTAGGTTATGAACTTAAAAGACTTTCAAGTAAAAATATTGTTTCACCTAAGGGGTTTAAAGCTGCTGGAATTCATTGTGGAATAAAACATAAAAAGAAGGATTTAGCACTCTTAGTAAGTGAGGTTCCTGCCAGCGTTGCTGGTGTTTTTACTACAAATGCAATTCAAGCTGCACCATTAGGTGTTACGAAAGAAGTTGTTTACAATAGTAAAAAAATGCAAGCCATTATCGTCAACTCTGGAAATGCCAATGCATGTACTGGTAAACAAGGGATTGCAGATGCATATGAAATGCAACAACTTGCAGCAGATAAATTAGGTATTAACCCTCAATTTGTTGGTGTTGCTTCAACAGGCGTTATTGGTGAAGTAATGAAAATGGATCCAGTACGTAGCGGAGTCGTGCAAATTGAAATTGGTGATTCGTTAGAGCATGCAATTGATTTTTCACAAGCTATTATGACCACTGATACAGTTATGAAGAATACTGCATACAGCACAGTTATTGATGGTAAAGAAGTGCTTATTGCTGGGACAGCAAAAGGGTCAGGTATGATTGAGCCCAATATGGCTACAATGTTAGGATTTATTACTACCGATGCAAATATTGAATCCGACGAATTGCAAAAGGCATTATCAGAAATTACTGATATAACTTTCAATGCAATTACAGTAGATGGGGACACATCCACGAACGATTCGGTGATTGTGATGGCAAATGGATTAGCTGGGAATGAGCCATTATCACCAAATCATCCTGATTGGCCAAGTTTTTACAGTGCACTAAAAGCAGTGAGTGAAGATTTAGCAAAATCAATTGCTCGAGATGGTGAAGGGGCAACGAAATTAATTGAAGTAGAAGTTGAAGGCGCAATTTCTGATATGGAAGCGCGTAAAATTGCTAAAACAGTCGTTGGATCACCATTAGTAAAAACCGCAGTATTTGGATGTGATGCAAACTGGGGAAGAATTATTGCCGCTGTAGGTTATAGTGGAGCAACTGTTGACCCAGAAAAAATCACGATAAAAATTGGCAATGCCTTAATGGTTGAGCACGGTGAACCAGTTCTATTTTCAGAAGATGAGTTAATTCAAATACTAAAGGCAAATGAAGTGAAAATTTACGTCTCTTTAGAACAAGGGAATGGTCAAGGATTAGCATGGGGGTGCGATTTAACATATGACTACGTTCAAATCAATGCATCATACAGATCGTAAATGTATTGTTATTAAACTAGGTGGAAGTACATTAGAAGGCTTAAACGAAGCCTTCTTTTCCAATTTTAAACATCTACAAGAACAAGGATACGATATCATCATTACTCATGGTGGTGGACCTGCTATAAATCAAGAACTTGCACAAAAAAATGTAGAATCACACACAATAAATGGTATTCGTGTAACAAGCGAAAGTGCTATTGGAATTGTTCAATCGACGTTGATTGGTAAAGTGAATCCGAAACTAGTATATGAGTTAAATAAAGCAGGAATATCTGCAATTGGGTTAAGTGGGTTTGACCAATTATTACTCCATGCGGATTATTTAGATCAAACGACCTACGGTTATGTAGGGGAAGTGATTGAAGTAAATACACTTTTATTACAATCACTACTTTCCCAAGGTTTTATTCCAGTTATTGCATGCATCGGAGTAACGATGGAAGGTCAGGCACTTAATATTAATGGTGATTCCGTTGCAAGCGCTGTCGCACTCGCAGTAAATGCTGAAAGTTTACTATTAGTAACAGACGTTTCTGGAATCCGTATTGATGATGTATATCAATCTCAGGCAACACCATCTGATATCGAAAAGTGGATTGAAGAAGGACAGATCTATGGTGGAATGATTCCAAAAGTACAAGGAGCCATTCAAGTACTAAATGCTGGCATTCCATCTGTTCAAATCGTAAATGATAGTTTAAAAGGAACAAATATCATTAGTCAGGAGTTGAGTAAATTAAAATGAACGCACTTTTTAACAACTATTCAAGAAGACCAATAAGCTTAGTAGAAGGTAAGGGGACTATTGTTAAAGACAGTAATGGAAAAAGTTATTTAGACTTTACAAGCGGAATTGCAGTTTTGTGCTTAGGTCATTCACATCCATTACTAGTGAAAGCTTTGCAAGAGCAAAGTGAGAAGATCTGGCATACTAGTAACTTATTTGATAGTCCTAGCCAAGTTAAGCTTGCAGAGACTTTAGTGAAAGATCAGCATTTATCGCATGCATTTTTCTGTAATAGTGGTGCTGAAGCAAACGAAGCAGCCATTAAAATGGCTAGAAAACATACAGGTAAAAATCACATTATCACGTTTGAAAATTCTTTCCATGGTCGTACTTTTGGAGCTATGTCTGCAACAGGGCAAGAAAAAATTCATAAAGGATTTGGTCCATTAGTTGATAAATTCACATATCTTCCATTTAATGATGTGGAGAGTTTGAAACAATCGATTGACGATTCTGTAGCGGCCATAATGCTTGAAGTTGTGCAAGGTGAAGGTGGAGTGAACCCAATTTCTGAGGATTTTGCTGCTGCAATTCATGAGATTTGTTCAAATAATGATATTCTTTTAATCATTGATGAGGTACAAACTGGAATTGGACGTACCGGCACTCGTTTTGCCTTTGAACAAACTGAACTAAAACCTGATTTAGTAACGATGGCAAAAGGATTGGGTGGAGGATTCCCAATTGCGGGTGTTCTAGGTACTTCAGAGCTTTACGATACGTTTAGTCCTGGTTCCCATGGTACGACATATGGGGGAAATCCTTTAGGCGTAGCTGTATCTCAAACCGTACTAGATATTGTTTTTGAGGATTCATTTTTAGAAGAAATAAATGAAAAAGCGAACTATTTAGTTAATAAACTTAAAGAAACACTTCCGGAAGAGCAATTTACTGTCCGTGGTAAAGGATTACTTATTGGAATCGACTGTGGGAATATTGAAGTCGCTCCGTATATTGGAGAATTTGAAGATAATGGATTGTTGCTCTGTGGAGCAGGTCCTAATGTTCTACGACTATTACCACCATTAAATGTAAGCTACGAAGAGATTGATCAAGCGGTAGATATTTTAAAAAATGTATTAGTTAAGCAAGTAAATGTCCAAATTTAATAATCGGATAAAGGCATGAAAAAATCGCTCCATCATAAAGCATTTACTTTATGATGGAGCGATTTATTTTACTTAATAGTTATTTGTTGAACCAAAGCAGTTAGTGTCCAGGATTGATAATATCATCGATAATATCATCATCATTGTTATTACCATTGCCGTGACCATTTCCGTTTCCGTTTCCGTTTCCATGACCATTTCCGTTTCCATTTCCATCTCCAGGATTTCCATTACCTGTCTCATCCGTTTCATCTGGGTCCTCTGGGTTTGATGGCTCTGTTTGAATAGGCGTAACAATGTTTGAATTTGCTGATTCTAGTCCAGTAATATCAACAGCTACTACTATATATGAACTATTATTTGTAACTGAATGATGAAGTTCCTGACCATCTTTAATGGTTGCGACTAAAGTGCGATCGCCATTGGTTACATCGTATACGCGATATCCTATGACATCATTTGCTTGGGATTTAGACCAAGTAATTCCATTGCCATTCAACGTTACGCTAACTGCAGGTGGATTACCACTATCTGGTTGTAAAGTTGATGTTGAAACAACAGTACCACCATATGAAGTATCCTTAGGCAGTAATTTGGATCCATCTCCACCTAATCTACCAAGCATTCGTTGAATGAAATCAGGGTTTAAACCGATTCCATTTTCGGTTACAAATTCTCTTGGAGTGGAATCTAATGCTGCATATGCTTTTCCGTCTATCATGACAGATGTTGATTGTATAAGACTATCATCAGGTTTTGTTGGTAAGAAATTTCGATTAAATAAATCAGATTTTACAAGACCAGCAGCTGTACATGCATCAGAAGGTGCTAATCCAGAAATACCACAGAATGAAGCATTCACAACTCCAGGTGGAGGAGTAAATTGTTCAGATGTGCCTATAAGTTCTGGGTTAACATCGTAAACTGCATTCATTAAATTTGCCCAAAGCATATTAACACGTGTACTTGGTTGATAGTACGTATTGTTAAATTGATTTAACGAACGAGCTTCTTTTTTGTCGTCATAGCCCATCCATAATCCAAGTGAAATATTCGGATTGTATCCTACAAACCAAACGTCTCGATAATTTTGTGACGTACCAGTTTTTGCTGCTAAGTCTGATGAGAATTTCAACATACTCTTTGCTCTTGCACCAGTACCGTATTCTAATACATCATGTAAAGCGTCTGTAATCATATATGCTGTTTCAGGTGTATAGACATCAACAGCTTCTGATTTATGCTCATAAATAATATTTCCATCTAAATCTACTATTTTTTCAATCATATAGGCATCTATAAATTGACCATTATTCGCAAACGCTGTATAAGCATTTGTATTTTCCTCAACTGTTGTACCAACTGTCATAGCACCAATTGAAATAGATAAGCTTTCATAATCAACGGGTACTAATTGGGAAAATCCTAGTTTTTCCAAATAAGTAACAGGATTTTGATCTCGAATAGAATCATATAATCTTAATGCAGTTAAGTTTTGTGAGTGAGCTAATGCTTCCCTTACAGAGATGATCCCTCTTTCTTCATTTTCTAAATAGTTTGAAGGTTCATATCCTGGGAGAGTAAACTTCACATCCACTACTGGACTACCTGGACCAATCATTCCATAGTCCATTGCTGGCCCGTATGCAAGTAGTGGTTTCATAGTTGAACCGTTCGATCGATTTGCTTGAGTTGAGTAATTAAATTCACTTAACTCAAAATCACGACCACCAACAAAGCTTAGTATTTTACCAGTTCGATTTTCTATTAACATTCCACCCACTTGTACAGGAATCTGAACTTCATATTCTTCACCTGTATCTGGATCCACTTCAGTCCGAGTAAATGTATGACCGTAATAATTAAAGCTTTCTGCAGCTTCTTGCATTGCATCGTACATATCTTTATCGATTGTAGAATAAATGCGGTAACCTTTAGAACGAATATCACGATCTGCTAGAATCTTATATTTTTCAAGTAGATTCTCTTCTTCATTTAACCGTTTTGGATCAATTCCATCTTTTTCAGCTAATATATCGGCAATAATTCGTTTTGCTCGACTTTCCAATTCATACGTAATCCATGGATAATTGTCTTTCGCCAATTTTTCAGGCTCTCGGAAATCCTTGGTAATATCATACGTAATTGCTTGATTATACTCGGATTCTGTAATGTAACCAACTTCAAGCATACGAGATAATACAATCTTCATTCGTTCAATACCTGGTTTTAACCCTTTAGCGTCTTTTAATTGTCCTGCTTGTGTAAAAGGTGTGTAGGCAAATGGTGCTTGTGGAATACCAGCAATGTATGCAGATTGTGGTAAATTTAATTCTGAAGCACTTTTACCGAAAATACCTCTTGCTGCTGTTTCAACACCAGCAATGTTACGCCCCGATGAACCTCGACCATAAGGAATAATATTAAGATATGCTTCTAATATGTCATCCTTTGTCATAAACTTCTCAAGCCTTAAGGCAAGTAATATTTCACGAGCCTTACGTTCATAAGATACTTCGTTTGTTAAAATTTGATTTTTAATGAGCTGTTGGGTTAAGGTAGAACCTCCAGTTTGTGTACTTGTATTTAAAAAGTCTTGTAATAATCCGCGAATTACAGCTTTTGGAACAATACCGTTATGTTCTCGGAAGTATTCATCCTCTGTTGCAAGTACAGCATTAATAATAAGCGGTGATACTTGATCTAATGAGGTTTCTCGACGTTCTAAATCTGTACGAAGTTTACCTATGTAAATATTATTCGCGAAGTAGATTTCACTTGTTTCTTCATAGTTATAGATTTGTGCTAGCATATCATCCTTTTTTTGTAGATGCTCGTCCTTTACTAAGGAAGCAAAATACCCAGCACCAACTGCTGAGACAAACACAAATCCTATTATGATTATAAATAAAAATAGTAATGACAAATTCCATACAACTCTTAAACCAATTCGAAGTGGGCGTGTACGCTCTGAAGTAGACAGTAGTTCGATTTTTTCATTGAGTTGTTCGATCCGCTTTTTTATTTCATCCACTTTATCGACCCCCTAAAATCTTGTTTATTATAGCATAATTCTAATATTCAGTAATCAATTAATTGACAATGTCAAAAAAACAAGTAAAATAACAATCATCTATATAGTTTTCAAGCATTGAAAAGATTGAAGTAATGTTTTCATTCCCTGTTAAGAGAGCTAGCGGTTAGTGCAAGCTAGTCATAATGAGAACATGAATTACGTTCTTGGAGCTTGTACGTGTATGTCGCGATAGGACATCGATGAGTGGAAGAATAATTTTTATATATTCTTCAAGCCGGGTGGTACCGCGTTCAATTTATGTAAACGTCCCTGCATGCAAATTTTAATAATTTGTATGTAGGGCTTTTTTATTTTCTATAGGGATAACTCATCCACTATTTTAAAAGGATAATAATAAGGAGGAAATTCAAATGGCAAATAAACTAATTGAAGATTTACAATGGCGAGGCTTGTTATATCAACAAACAGATGCTGAAGGAATGGAAAAACTACTAAATGAGGAAAAGGTATCTTTATACGTAGGTGTTGATCCAACAGCTGACTCAATGCACATCGGTCACATCGTACCACTGTTAACTTTACGCCGTTTCCAACAAGCAGGTCACCGTCCCATTTTATTAGTTGGTGGTGCAACAGGGATGATTGGAGATCCCTCTGGACGCTCAGAAGAACGTAATCTATTAACGGAAGAACAAATTGCTCGTAACGTAGCTGGATTAAAGGCACAAATGGAACGAATTTTTGACTTCGGTGAAGATGGAAATGGTGCACAATTAGTTAATAACTATGATTGGGTAGGGAAAATGAGCATCATTGACTTCTTACGCGATTATGGAAAACTAGTCAATGTAAATTACATGTTAGCTAAGGATACAATTGCATCTCGCCTTGATACAGGTATTTCCTTTACAGAATTTTCCTATACATTAATTCAAGGATTAGATTTTAATCATTTATACAATCATTATGATGTACGTATTCAAGTGGGTGGATCTGATCAATGGGGCAATATTACTACTGGGCTTGAAGTAATTCGTAAAACTCACGATGAAGACGCTAAAGCCTATGGTATTACGATACCTCTTGTTACAAAAGCTGACGGTACAAAATTTGGTAAAACTGCAGGTGGTGCAGTGTGGTTAGATGCTGACAAAACAACTCCTTATGAGTTCTATCAATTCTGGATTAACTCTGCAGATGCTGATGTTATTAAATACTTAAAAATCTTCACATTCCTAAGCCGAGAAGAAATTGAGGCGTTAGAAGTGTCTGTTCAAGAAGAGCCACACTTACGTAAGGCGCAAAAGACACTAGCAGAAGAAATGACTCGATTAATCCATGGTGAAGATGCACTTGAAACAGCAAAACGTATAACAGATGCTCTTTTCTCTGGGGATTTAAAAGCATTATCAGCAAGTGAAATGAAAAATGCATTTAAAGATGTTCCTTCTTCTGAACTTCCTAAAGAAGATAAAAACATTGTCGATGTATTAGTAGAGGCAAATATCTCATCTTCTAAACGTCAAGCACGTGAAGATGTTACAAATGGTGCCATTTCAATTAACGGTGAAAAAGTAACTGACTTAGATTATGTTGTCGGTTCTCAAGATCGTCTAGAGGATGAATTTTCAATTATCCGTCGTGGAAAGAAAAAATATCACATGGTGAAATTTAACTAATTAATAAAGAGACGA
>DATMFE010000405.1:0-3889 GCA_035556295.1 Ureibacillus sp. | reverse complement strand
AACAGCTTCAATTGTTGTGTCAAAAGAAAAAGCTTCAAAATATATGGAAGTAAGTCCAGAGCTAGAACGTGTTCCCTCTCTCTACTTGGCAGAAATGGTTGAGAGTTTAGTTGACTTAGGGAAATTTCCTGAAAGTTTTATTGGGAAATTTTGGAGTGTTTTCTCGAGTAAAGGACAGGATGGATACCTTCCGTATTTTCACATTAAAGGGAAAAGAACTATACAAATTAATGGTCTAGCGTACTTTCAAGGAGATAAAATGGTGGGAAAGACAAGACCGCAGGAGATTGGCTCATTTATGGCTGGAATAGGTGCAGAAAAGGGAGGGTACCCCGTTTTTATTGACATTCCCGGTAAAAAAAAAGAAATAGCGTTAGTCCAGGCAGTCAAACGAAAAACAAGAATAAAAGCAAGTTTAAAAAATGGTAAGCCCCATGTTTTGGTGAAAGTTCGCTACGAAGGTAAAGTTTCGGAGAAGGAAAGCCCGAATGTTAAGATAAAAAAAGAGGAAGATATTCGAGTTCTTGAAAGAGGATTTTCAAATGGTGCGCAAAAGTCATTGAGTGATTTAATTGCCAAAACACAAAAAGCAAAGTCTGATATTTTTGGGTTTGGCGAGTATTTCCGAGGACAGTTTCCTGAATATTGGAAACAAAACGTTGAAACAGAAGAAGATTGGCGAAATATTTATAAGAACCTTTCCTATGATGTAGAAGTAGATACTTATATTCGTCACAGCGGCATGAAAGATAAATAACGTGCCATGAAAGGGAGCGGTGTTTATGGATGATATCCGTTCGATTAACTATTTGATTACCATTTTGTTAGTGACAGGAATTTTGCTTTTGCTGACAGATGTAAAAGCCTATAAACATGCAGGTTTAAAAAAAGAAAGAAAAGTTACGCTCATACTAGGCTGGACCCATCTTTTATTAAGCATTATTTTAACGCTGACAGCTTGGATTTATCGGACTTGGATCTGGTAGAGAACAAGCAGCAAACCATGGACTGTTCGCTGCTTGTTCACTTAATGTAATTTAAAATGATCAACAGAATCATTTAATTTTTCCGCTAATTTTGCAACAGCTTCAGAACTGCTTACAATCTCATTCATTGCACTAGCTGATTGTTGAATGGAAGCTGAAGTTTGCTCAATTCCTGCGGTGGACTCTTCTATTATTGAAGCGACATTTTCGAGCGAATAATTGATTTGTTCACTTTGTTTGGAAAGAGTATGGATATTTGTTGATATATCTTGTACCTGCATTTGTATGTTCAGTATAAATGTATTAATGTTATTAAATGTTTCTCTCGTTGTTTTAATCTGCTCTGTTCCTTTTTCAACTTGTGCAAAGCTATGTTGCAGGGCAGTTACCGTTTTTTTTGATTCAGTTTGAATACCTTCAACAATGTTTACAATACTTCCGACGGATCCTGATACTTGTTCCGCTAATTTACGAACTTCTTCAGCCACGACCGCAAAGCCTTTCCCATGCTCGCCTGCTCTTGCTGCTTCGATTGCAGCATTTAATGCTAGTAAATTTGTTTGGTTAGAGATTTCTAGAATTACTTGAACGAGCTTTGAAATTTCTTTTGACTGCAAATCTAATTTTTTAACTTTTTCAATAGACTTCATCACTTCTTGGTGAATCATATCCATTTGTTTCTCTGATTCTCTCATCAGGTCAGAGCCGTTAGTTGTTAAGTCTATAATCTTATTTGAAGACTGACTTAGTTCATCCCCTTTATTACTTGCTTCCTGAAGTTGACTAGTAAAATGTTGCATCGTTTGAGAAACCTGATTGGCAGAACTAGCCTGTTTATCTGCTCCATTTGATAATTCGTTCATCGTGATGGCAATCTGTTGATTTCCTTCTTTTACTTCATTTGCATGATGAACCAGCTGGTTAGATGCATCGACTAACTGAATAGAATTATGGTTTATCCCTTGAATAATTTGTTTTAAATCATTCAGCATTTGTTGAAAGGCAGTGGTTAATATACCAATTTCATCGGTTCTCTTAGTCTCTAGCGTAATAGAAAGATCTCCGTCGCCTACTTTTGCAACTTGATTAGTTAAGTTCTTTAACGGTTTAATAAGGTAATGGGTAAATAGATAAACAATGGTTACACTGACTAATAAAATAATGAGTGTTAATGCAATCATTTTATTCTTATAAGAAGCGATTGAAGTATAGAATTCGGTTGCATTTAAATCGGCACCTACTATACCAATTACTTCACCAGAACTAGACTTGAACGGAATGTAAGTAGTAATAAGACCTCCATACTCCTTTGAATTGGACATTTCAATTTGTAAATCTCCTGTTTCAAAAGCTTTTACTATATTCGGGTAGATATTAGGATCTTCTTTATCCCCTAGTTGTGATGCGTTTTCATCGCCTATAGGCATGCCATCTACCATATAAACATAATCATAACCATTTTCCGTTTTTTGACGAGACATTGTAAACAAATAGGTTAATCCTGTTTTTTCCCTTAAATCATTTAATTCTGTACGTAATTCTATGTAATAATCGTTTTCTCCAGCATCCAATGTAATTTTTTGTTCGTACTTGTCTATATCAATGATGTTAACAGCCTGCTTAGCGATATTTGTTGCTACTTGACTTAAAGAATCTTTCACTAACTGAACAGAGGAATGATAACTAACATAAGCAGTCACCAAACATGATAACAGCACAATGGCAGAAAATATGAAAATCATTTTAAGTTGTATACTTTTCTTCATCCTTTTTCCTCACCTTCTTATAATTTCTATTTATAGATGTTTTTAAATGAAAATAGATATCATTCTTATAATAGAACTAATTACATAATGTTACAATAAAAAAATCCTATAAAATACCCACATCGAACGTTGTTAGGGGTATTTTATAGGACATATATACTATAAAAGGGTGATGTTGTTTTCTTCACACTCTTTTAGAATTTGATGATTCCATATGGAGGCTTGAACTTCACCAATATGGGCTTTCTTTAGAAAGAACATGCATAATCTAGATTGACCGATGCCGCCGCCTATTGTATAAGGCAGGTTTTCACTTAAGATAGCTTGATGATAGGCCAGCACTCTTCGTTCCTCATTATTAGCCAATTTTAATTGTTTTAATAGGGTTTTTTTATCTACTCGAATGCCCATAGAAGACACTTCAAAAGCTCTCTCTAATAGTGGAGTCCAGAATATGATATCCCCATTTAAGGCCCAGTCGTCGTAATCCGGGGAACGTCCATCGTGTTTTTCTCCAGAGCGCAAGGCGCCGCCAATTTGCATAACAAAAACAGCTTTATGCTCTTTAGCGATTGCATCTTCTCTTTGCTTTGGAGTGAGTGAAGGGTACAAGTCCTCAAGTTCTTGAGTAGTAATAAAATAAATGTCATCGGGTAAGATTGGCTGGAGAGCGGGGTGGAATTCGTGCATATAGTTTTCTGTTGCTTTCATTGCTTTATAGATTTGTTTAACTTCTGTTTTTAGTGTATCGAGGTTGCGCTCTTCCTTTAAAATGATTTTCTCCCAGTCCCATTGATCGACATATAGAGAGTGGAGATTGTCTAATACCTCGTCTCTTCTAATGGCATTCATATTTGTATAAAGCCCTTCACCAGAGGCAAATCCATATCTAGCAAGAGCTATCCTTTTCCACTTTGCTAAAGATTGAACGACTTCAATTTGTGAATTATTAATATCTGAGGCCTGAAAGGAGACGGTTCGTTCTATACCATTTAAGTTATCATTTATTCCCGTGCCTTCATTGACTAGCAAAGGGGCTGATACTTTTATTACGTTGAGTGCTCTTGCAAAATGATCTTCAAAATGATTTTTTAATTCATTTATTGCAATTTCTGTATGCATTAAATTAAGTTTAGA
>DATMFE010000404.1:0-10504 GCA_035556295.1 Ureibacillus sp. | reverse complement strand
TGGAATTTTCGCAACGATGTAGTCAAGCGCAGGTTCAAAGTCTGCATAAGTAGAGCCTGTAACTGGGTTAATGATTTCATCAAGAGTTAAACCTACTGCAATTTTGGCTGCAAGTTTAGCAATTGGATAACCAGTTGCTTTTGAAGCTAACGCAGATGAACGTGATACACGAGGGTTAACCTCGATTACATAGTAATTAAAGCTATATGGATCAAGTGCTAATTGTACGTTACAACCACCTTCAATTTTTAAAGCGCGAATGATATCTAGTGAGATATTACGTAGCATTTGATATTCACGGTCAGATAAAGTTTGAGATGGTGCCACTACAATTGAGTCACCTGTGTGAATACCAACTGGGTCGAAGTTTTCCATGTTACATACAACGATGGCGTTATCCTTAGAATCACGCATTACTTCATATTCAATTTCTTTAAATCCAGCGATTGATTTTTCAAGTAAACATTGTGTTACTGGGCTGTATTTCAGACCACTTTGAACAATTTCTTCAAGTTCTTGTTCGTTGTTACAAATACCCCCACCAGTTCCACCAAGTGTGAAGGCCGGACGAACGATTACTGGATAACCGATTTTCTCAACAAAAGCTTTTGCTTCAGCTAAGTTATGAATAATATCTGATTCAGGTACAGGTGCACCTAATTCATACATTAAATTACGGAATAAATCACGGTCTTCCGCTTTATGAATTGCATCTAATTTTGTACCCAGTATTTCGATTTCTAGCTCATCTAGAATCCCTGAATTTTGCAGTTCGATTGCCATGTTTAATCCTGTTTGACCACCAAGTGTTGGTAGGATTGCATCTGGACGTTCTTTTCGTAAAATACGTGATACGAATTCTAATGAAATTGGCTCGATGTATACTTTATCTGCGATTTCTGTATCTGTCATGATTGTTGCAGGGTTAGAGTTAATAAGGATTACTCGGTAGCCTTCCTCTTTAAGTGAAAGACACGCTTGAGTTCCTGCGTAGTCAAATTCTGCTGCTTGACCAATGATGATTGGACCTGATCCGATTACTAAAATAGTTTCTATATCTGTACGTTTAGGCATGTTGTTTCTCCTTCCCTGCATGAGCTTCCATTAAATCAATAAATTCATCAAATAAATGATTGGAATCTTCTGGCCCAGGTGAAGCTTCTGGGTGATATTGTACTGTGAACACTGGGTGTTTTTTATGACGTAACCCTTCAATCGTTCCATCATTTAATGCAACATGAGTTACTTCTAAATCTGTACCTTCTAAAGAGCTTTCATCAATTGCATAACCATGATTTTGAGATGTTAATTCTGTACGACCAGTACGTAAATCTTTTACTGGATGGTTTGCACCGCGATGTCCGAATGGTAATTTGAAACTTTTTGCACCACTTGCTAGAGCAAATAATTGGTGACCTAAACAAATACCGAAGATTGGCACTTTTCCGATTAGATTGCGAATTGTTTCAATTCCTTCTGTCACATCTGCAGGGTCCCCAGGTCCATTCGATAACATAATTCCATCTGGATACCACGCTAAAATTTCTTCCGCTGTTGTGTTGTAAGGAACAACTAATACGTCACAATCACGTTTATTTAATTCTCTTAAAATACCGTGTTTCATACCAAAGTCCATTAATACAACACGTTTTCCACGACCTGGACTTGGATAGGCAGCCTTTGGTGAAACTTCATGAACATGGTTTGTTATAAGTGGTGTTGATTGTAACATTGCAACAATTTCATCTACATTTACTTCTGCATCTGCCTCTGTCAAAATTGCACGTACTACCCCTTTTGAACGAATAATTCGAGTTAGTTTTCGAGTATCAATTCCTTCAATGCCTGGGATGTTTTTTGATGTTAAATAGTCATTTAAACTCATATCTGAACGGAAATTAGACGGTTGTTTTGCTAATTCACGTGCAACCATTCCGCGGATTGCAGGTGTAATTGATTCAAAATCGTCACGATTAATTCCGTAATTCCCAATCAGTGGATATGTAAAAGTAACAATCTGTCCATAAAAGCTTGGATCTGATAAAGTTTCTTGATAACCTGTCATTCCTGTTGTGAATACGACCTCACCTTGTGAAGCTTTATCACTACCGAACGCGATGCCGTTAAATACTGTGCCGTCTTCTAAAATTAACATTCTCTTTTTCATTATTTTGCCTCCTCATAGACGATGTTGCCTTCACAGATAGTCATAATTGGCCACCCTTTTGCTTTCCAGCCGTTGAACGGTGTGTTGCGGCCTTTCGTTGCAAATTTATCAACTTCGACTATTTGCTCTTTATTTAAATCAATGATTGTTAAATCTGCAGAAGCACCTACTTCTATTTTTCCGTAAGGTAAGTCAAAAACTTCCGCTGGTTTAACTGTCATCCAATCTACTAATTGTTTTAAAGTCCATTTACCAGTTTCTACGTATCTTGTATAAAGTAGTGGAAATGCCGTTTCAAAGCCAACAATTCCAAATGGAGCGCCAACCATTCCGCAACATTTTTCTTCCACTGTATGTGGAGCATGGTCTGTTGCAATACAATCAATTGTTCCATCAAGTAATGCTTGATGAAGTGAATCCTGATCATCTTTTGCACGTAATGGAGGGTTCATTTTCCAATTGGCATCGTCTGATGGTATATCCATTTCTTCAAGTAATAAATGATGCGGACAAACTTCAGCTGTCACTTTGATGCCAGCAGCTTTTGCATCGCGTACTGCGCGAACTGATTCTTTTGTTGATACGTGACAAACATGGTAACGGGCACCAGCAGCTTCTGCTAGTAGAACATCTCTTGCAATTTGAACTGATTCACAGATGGAAGGAATTCCTGGAAGACCTAATTCTTTATTTCTAGTTCCTTCATGCATTACACCGTTGTATATTAACGAATTATCTTCACAGTGGGCTACAACCACTGCATTTACCTTTGCAGCGTCTTGCATTTGTTCGTACATAGTAGATGAAAGTTGAATTCCTACTCCGTCATCAGAAAATGCTACAGCACCGTTGTCTTTTAATTCAGAAATATTTGTACGCTTTTCGCCAGCTTCATCAACTGTTAGTGACCCGTATGGTAATACGCGAACTACTGCACTTTCTTTAATTAACCCTCGAATTAGATTTAAGTTTTCAACAGAATCAGGTACAGGCTTTGTATTAGGCATTGCACAAATTGTTGTGAATCCACCTTTTGCAGCAGACTTTGTACCCGTTTCAATTGTCTCTTTATGTTCAAACCCAGGTTCACGTAAATGTACATGAAGATCAACAAATCCTGGTGAAACAAAGTGACCTTTTCCATCAATTACTTCTGCATCTATCGGTTGTTTACCACCAATATTTGCGATGACTCCTTCTGCAATCGTAATATTAGTAGTTACTAACTCTCCTACTTCGTTTAACATTTGTATATTTTGAATGTATTTCATCATTAGTCTCTTCCTTTCAAAATCGTTTCAAGAATCGCCATACGAACAAATACTCCATTTCGTACCTGTTCAAATATTCTTGAACGCTCGCATTCTACAAGTTCCGAAGCAATTTCTACATCTCGATTTACTGGTGCTGGATGCATAATGATTGCTCCTTTTTTCATTCTTGCTTCACGCTCAAATGTCAAACCATACTGTTCATGATAGCTCTCTTTCGAGAAGCTTTTATTGACTACATGTCTCTCATGTTGGATGCGTAATAACATGACCACATCACTGTCTTCGATTAGTTCATCCCAAGAATGGTGCGCTTCAAAATCTCCAGCCCATTCAGGTGGACAAAGAAAACGTACATTTACACCTAAATTTCTTAATGCAGTTGCATTTGATTTAGCGACACGACTATGTGAGATATCACCTACAATCGTAACATTTAACCCTTCGAATTTACCAAACTCTTTCTGTATTGTGTAAAGGTCTAATAAGCATTGAGAAGGGTGTTGACCTGCGCCATCACCAGCATTTATGACAGCAACGTCTATTCCTTCTAGTAACTCTAAGTAGTATTCGTCTTCTTTTGCACGAATAACAACAGCATCTAACCCAATCATTTCTAACGTTTTGACTGTGTCGTACATCGTCTCACCCTTTAGTGCGCTTGAAAAACCAGCATCAAACGGTATGACTGTACATCCTACTTTTCTTTCAGCCATCTCAAAACTAGTCTTTGTTCGAGTACTAGGTTCAAAGAATAAGTTTGCAACGTTAAATGATCTCGTTAATGATGGTTGAGCACCATTCTCAAACTCCCCTGCTCTTCGAAGAATTTCTATTACTTCATTATTTGTTAAATGTTCAATTGATAGTAAATTTCTCACTTGTAAATGCCTCCTATGTTGAATCTACTTATGAAAAATGCCTCGCAAATGTTGCGAGGCAGCAGGAGGTATGAAACTGAACAGATAGACTACTACTAGTTCAATTTCATAAGTCCCCTTTTTTGCCTCTCTGGACAAATCTTAAAAGGATTCGTTATTTTTCATTTGTTTCAAATAAATCTTTCACTTCTTTATCTCTACCTGGTAAAACTAAGTTTAGTATTACTCCTACGATTGCTGCTAAAGCCATACCTTCAATTGCAAAGGTTTCTGTGAATCGTAATGCTGCACCGCCGATTCCGATAACTAAGATGACAGAAGAGATAACCATGTTTCTGTTATTCCCAAAATCTACTTTATTTTCTACAAACATTCTTAGACCACTTGATGCGATGATACCGAATAGTAGAATTGAAATTCCCCCAAGTACCGCCGTTGGTATTGTTTGTATTAATGCCATTGCCTTACCTAAGAATGAGAACAAGATTGCTAATATTGCAGCACCAAAGATGACATATACTGAAAATACTCTGGTAATTGCAAGCACTCCAATATTTTCTCCGTATGTAGTTTTTGGTGGTCCCCCAATAATTGCACTAGCGATCGTCCCTAATCCATCTCCTAGTAATGAACGATGTAAACCAGGATCTTTCACATAGTTTCGATTTACTACTTTTCCTAACACTAATTGGTGACCAATATGTTCAGAGATTGTCACAATAACGATTGGAACCATCCCTAGTAGAATACTTGATGTAATTGTAAACTCATAATCGATACCTGGGATTAAAAACTCTGGTAATGCAAACCACGATGCTTCGCTTACTTTTGAAAAATCTACAATTCCAATTATTGCAGAATAGATATAACCAATAATTAAGCCTAATAATATTGGCATTGTACTAAGGATGTTTTTAAAGTAAACATTAAAGATGATTGCTGCAAAGAGTGTTACTAATGCTGCAGAGAAATGAAGTACACTATATTGTGTTTCACCATCTACTGTAATGTTCATTGCCATATTTACTGCTGTTCCTGCTAGTCCTAATCCGATAACCATAATAACTGGAGCTACGACAATCGGTGGTAATAAACGCATTAACCACTTATAACCAGCTTTCCAAATGATGAGCGACACGATTGCGTAGGTAACACCCACTGCCATAGCTCCAATCATTGCATTTCCTGGATTCACACTAACTCCGGCTTCATTTAAACCTGCCACAAGGATAATAGGGGAAATAAATGCAAAGGATGACCCTAAATAAGCTGGTACTTTAAATTGAGTAATCAATAAGAAAATAATTGTTGCGATCCCACTTGTTAAAAGTGCAATGGATGGACTTAAACCTACTAACTGCGGTACTAAAATGGTTGAACCAAACATGGCAAACATATGTTGAAAACTTAATGTAATCATTTGTCCAACGGTTGGCTTTTCGTTTATATCAAGAACGGCATTCTTTGCCATTTTTACTCCCCACTCTCTTCTTAGTCAACTTTGTGCAAAGTTACGTTATCTTCTCCGTCAGTTTCTTGTAAATTTACAACGATTCTTTCTGAGCTTGATGTTGGAATATTTTTGCCTACATAATCTGCTCTTATCGGTAGTTCACGATGTCCTCGATCAACTAAAACAGCTAATTGAATTTGTGTTGGCCTGCCCAAATCCATTATGGCATCTAATGCAGCCCGTACTGTCCTACCTGTAAATAGTACATCATCTACTAGTATTAACTTTTGATTTTCCACGACGTAATCAATATCAACTTCTTTTACTTTAGCTTCACCATTTTCAAACTTTGTAGATAAATCGTCTCGATATAACGTGATATCTAAATCTCCAGTTCGGATTGGTTTACCTTCGATCTTTTCAATTTTCGCTGCTAGTCTTTTCGCAAGAAAATCTCCTCTTGTTTTAATACCAACTAAGATACAATCATCAATCCCCTTGTTACGTTCAATAATCTCATGGGCAATTCGCGTTAATGCTCGGTTCATTGATGGACCATCTAGAAGTTCTGTAATTTGTGGCGACAAGATAAATCCTCCTTTCATTCTAATAAACTAGTTTTTTGGTTTTCCTTTTAGTGATGAAATAATTACAATCATTTTCACCAAATAAAAAACCTCCTAAGCATTCGCTTAAGAGGTTGTTGATAGTTGTGTTTAATAGACATGTTAAAATAAGCAGCAATATTACATGTGCATGTATAATTATACATGCAAAATGTTTGCTTGCTAGCATTTCAACATTTCACAAATACCTTTTCAGCCTCTCTGGACTGCCTTTAAAGGTGAATATTTAATTTTCATGTCACTCATTATGACTTTTGTTTTCATTCACTGTAGCAAAGTATAAACTGTAATTTGCTACCCGTCAACCTTCTTTTCTTAAATCTTCTAATAATGCCACAAAGTCATCTGGTAAAGGTACTTCAAACTCTAAATACTCTTTTGAAGTTGGATGCACAAAACCAAGTACACCAGCGTGTAACACTTGTCCACCAAAGTCTAATGTTTTCTTTGGTCCATATTTAGGGTCCCCAACAAGAGGATAGCCAATATAGTTCATATGGACACGAATTTGGTGAGTACGTCCTGTTTCTAAGATGCATTCAACAAGCGTATATAGTCCACCAAAGCGTTCCTTGACATGAAAGTGTGTTACAGCATGCTTCCCTTTGTCAACAATCGCTTGCTTTTGGCGATCTTTTGGATCACGACCGATAGGAGCATCTATAGTACCTTTATCATGGGCAATATGACCATGAACTAGTGCAGTGTATTTTCTCGTCACGGTTTTATTTACTAATTGTTCCACCAGAGAATGATGGGCATTATCATTTTTAGCCACCATTAATAAGCCAGAAGTATCTTTGTCAATTCGATGAACAATTCCTGGTCTCATCACGCCATTTATGCCCGATAAGTCTTTACAATGATACATTAATCCATTAACTAACGTCCCAGAAGTATGACCTGGTGCTGGGTGAACAACCATTCCTTTAGGTTTATTCACAACAAGTACGTCTGCATCTTCATAGATAATCTCTAAATTTAAATCTTCAGGGATGATTTCAAGTGGTTCTGGTTCTGGTACATCAACCTCGATGACATCCCCTACTTTTACTTTATATTTCGCTCTTATGTCTTCCCCGTTCACCTTCACAACGCCATCAGTAATCCAGCTTGCAATTTGAGAACGTGACCAATCTGCTGATAAGGTAGATAATGCCTTATCTATACGCTCGCCAGCAACTTCTTCATCAATTGTATAAGTCACAATTGTCATTATTTCACCTTTTTCTTTTCTGCTCGTTCTTCCATAAGTAACATTAAGATAATCATAATAATTGATATTGTTAATGCAGCATCTGCAATATTAAATATCGGGAAATCATAATTAATAATAGGAATATAGACATCGATAAAATCAACAACTTCTCCACGGAATAAACGGTCGATAAAATTACCTATTGTCCCACCTAATAAAATCATTAAACTAACTGCGAAAAAGTGTTTACCTTTAGCTTGTTTATGAAAGTAATAAATAATACCTATCACAACCACAATAGTCACAAGGAAGAATATCCACATTTGCCCTTCAAGCATTCCCCATGCTGCTCCGCGATTTCGATGTGATAATATGCCAAACCATGGATCCCAAAGGCTAATACGCTCTCCAAATTCCATATTTTGAACGATTAACCACTTTGTCCATTGGTCAAGTACTATTACAAGTAAGGCAATTCCATAATATTTGTACACAGTATTCCCCCGTTTACCAAAATATCTACATTATTCTACCATAAATTGATTCCATGTCCTACTAAAGAAAGACCCGCCCTCCTATTTTGAGGGCGGGTTTTCATAATTAAACGTAATATTTTTCAACAACGTCTGCACAACGTGCGCAAAGAGTTGAATGATTTTCGTGTTGGCCTACTGTATCTGAATAAGACCAGCAACGTTCACATTTTTCTCCTTCAGCTTTTTCAACTACGATCGAAGTTTTATCCAGCACTAATGCATTTTCAGGTGCCTCATCTTTAGTACCAGCAACTTGTAGTTGAGAAACGATTGAGATTTGTCCAAAGTTTACAGATTCATCATTTAGAATATCCGTTGCAGCTTGATCTGCATATACTAATACTTTCGCTTCTAATGATTTACCAATTACTTTTGCGTTACGTGCTTCTTCTAAAGCTTTTAACACTTCATCACGTAATGTAATTACTTTCGTCCATTTTTCACGTAATTGAGGGAAATTACTTTGTTCATCTACTTCTGGGAAGTCAGTTAATTGAACAGATGCTTCCTCTGCATTTAAGTAAGACCATAATTCATCCGTTGTATGAGGGATAATAGGCGTTAATACTTTTAGTAAAGTTAGTAATGTGTCATACATTACTGTTTGCATAGCGCGACGAGCTTGATTGTCTGTACCTTCAATATATACAACGTCTTTAGCAATATCTAAATAGAATGCAGATAACTCAACAGCAACAAAGTTATTTACCACATGATATACATTTGCGAATTCATAACGATCGTAAGCAGCACGGACTTGTTTTAATACATCTTGTAAGCGCATGTACATGTATTGATCCATTTCACGTAAATCTTCATATGCAACACGATCAGTGCTAGGATTGAAATCAGCTACGTTACCGTGTAAGAAACGAAGTGTGTTACGGATTTTACGATATACTTCAGAGATTTGCTTTAACATATCCATAGAGATACGTACATCCCCAGTATAGTCTACTGAAGCAACCCATAAACGAAGGATATCTGCACCATATTGATTCATTACTTTTTCAGGAATAATAACATTACCTAAAGATTTACTCATTTTACGTCCGTCACCATCTAAAACAAAGCCATGTGTTAGAAGGCCTTTATATGGTGCGTAACCATTAATTGCAACAGATGTAATTAATGATGAGTTAAACCATCCACGGTGTTGGTCAGACCCTTCAAGATAAAGGTCAGCAGGATATTTCATACCGCGTTCAACAAGTACACCTTGGTGTGATGAACCTGAGTCAAACCATACGTCCATAATGTCATTTTCTTTTGTAAATTTACCATTAGGACTACCAGGATGAGTGAATCCTTCAGGTAATAATTCCTTCGTTTCACGTTGGAACCAAATGTTTGAACCATGCTCACGGAATAATTTTGATACGTGTGCAATTGTTTCAGGCGTAATAATTTCTTCACCATTTTCAGCATAGAACACTGGAATTGGAACACCCCAAGCACGTTGACGAGAGATACACCAATCTCCACGATCACGAATCATATTATAAAGACGTGTTTCTCCCCATGCTGGAGTAAATGTAGTACTTTTAACTGCTTCTAATAATTCATCGCGGAATGCTTCAACAGAACAGAACCATTGTGGTGTTGCACGATAAATTACAGGTTTTTTCGTACGCCAGTCATGTGGGTATGAGTGCGTAAAGAATGTTAACTTCTCAAGTGCACCAACCTCTTTTAATTTCTCTGTAATCACTTTATTTGCATCATCATAGAATAAGCCTTCAAATCCTGGCGCTTCATGTGTATAGCAACCTTGATCATTTAGTGGGCTTAATACAGGTAGCCCATATTTTTTACTTACAATAAAGTCATCTTCCCCGTGACCAGGTGCAGTATGAACGCAACCAGTACCGGCTTCAGTTGTAACGTGTTCCCCTACCATAATTAATGAGTCTCGGTCATAAATTGGATGTTTAGCCACAACATACTCTAATTCTTGACCTTTTACTTCTTGAATAACTTGTGGATTTTCCCATTCAAGTGTAGTAGAAACTGTTTCTAGTAAATCTTTTGCAATTATATATTTGTTATCATTTACTGCGACTACCACATAAGTAATTTCAGCATTTAATGAAATCCCTAAGTTTGATGGAATCGTCCATGGTGTTGTAGTCCAGATAATGAATTTAGCATCTTCTGGTACGACACCTTTTGCATCTTTAATTTCAAAGCTTACATAAATTGAAGGAGATTTAATATCTTTATATTCGATTTCAGCTTCAGCTAACGCAGATTCTGAAGATGGTGACCAATATACTGGTTTTAACCCTTTGTATATATAGCCTTTTTCAGCCATTTTACCGAATACCTCAATTTGACGTGATTCAAATTCAGGCTTTAATGTGATATATGGA
>DATMFE010000403.1:0-2722 GCA_035556295.1 Ureibacillus sp. | reverse complement strand
AATCTAACAACGGTTATTTTAAAGAAAATATTATTCTTCGCAGGAGCTATTCTTGTTGGTTGGAAGGTAGTTCCTTGGTTCTTAAATAAGTTTACATCTTTAAAAGTAACGGAAACAGTCATTTCATCTGCTCTAATTATATGTTTTACTTATGCGTACCTAGCTGAATACACAGGGGTTGCTGCCATAATTGGAGCTTATATTGCAGGTGTAGCTATAAGTGTAACCAACTACAAACATGAAATTTTTGAGAAAGTGGAAACAATTAGTTATTCAATCTTTGTCCCTGTATTCTTTACCTCTATCGGAATTACTGCTGAGTTTTCAGGAATAAATGAAAACTTAGGTCTTATTATTATGTTAAGTATTCTAGCTATTCTTACGAAGTTAGTTGGATCAGCAGTTGGTGCTAAAGTGGCTGGATTTGGGTGGAATAGTTCATTAGGGATCGGTGCGGCAATGGTATCTCGTGGTGAAGTTGCTCTAATCATGGCAACAATCGGCTTAGAGGCAAAGTTACTGAGCCAAGACATGTTCGCTGTCATTGTTGTGGTGGTTCTTGTAACAACTATTGTGACTCCTCCAATGATGAAATGGTTTTTTAAATCAAAAATACAAACTGAATCGATGGGTAACTAATAAAATTTTTTATTCAAGTAACGTGTGCTTGAGTGAAAGATTCTTTCCGGCAATGATCGCTACGGCGGTCATTTTTTATTGTTGAACTAACCAATCCTTAGTTGAATAAAAACATAAAATTATGCCAAGTGAGGAAACATAAATGTAATTGTTTTTAGGAGGTTGATTTGATGGGTTTGTCCTTTATTTGGAAATCACTTTTATTAATCCTAGCTGGTATTTTCTTGTTAAGAATATCTGGAAGAAAATCTATTTCCCAAATGACCCTTGCTCAAACAGTTGTTATGATTTCTATAGGCACCATTATCGTTCAACCGATTGTAGAAAAAAGTATCATGAGGGCTATTATAGGTGCAGCTATCTTTGTAGTTTCGATCGTGATTCTGGAATATTTACAACTAAAATTTAATTTTACGGAAAAATTTATTACAGGAAAATCTAAAATCGTTATTGAGAATGGAACATTGAATATACAGAACTTAAAAAAGTTACGATTAACCGTTGACCAATTAGAAATGAGGATGTGAAATCAAGGAATAACCAAATTGGATGATGTGAAATTTGCTACGATTGAACCCAATGGATTACTGGGATATGAATTAAATGAAGATGCGAAACCTTTAACTGTCGGCGAATTCAAGAAACTTTTAGCTTTGAATTCTCCTTTACTTCAAAATGTTGACCAACAGCAACACTCACCTTCAGAGAAGGGAGATATTTTCGAGGAGATACATCATGAAACTCCACAAAACTATCCAGACTATTTAAATTAAACTGTTTTAAGCAAGAGGTGAAGAGATGCATTTTATAAAAGACACGCTGATTGTATATGGCAGGATCGTAACCATACTCCCACTTTTATTATTTTTTACCCTTTATATGGGAAAAAGATCGATAGGGGAATTACCTGTTTTTGATTTTTTAATCATTATTACTCTTGGAGCTGTTGTAGGGGCAGATATTGCGGACCCAGCCATTGAACATATTCATACCGCTACAGCAATTGTTGGTTTAGCACTCCTTCAAAAACTAATATCCACTATTATCCTTAAATCAAGAAGAATTGGAAAAGCCCTCACCTTCGAGCCAACCATTGTTATTATGGATGGTGTTTTAATGGTTAAGAATTTGCGGAAAATCCGATATTCATTAGATAATATCTTACAGATGCTGAGAGAAAAAGATGTTTTTGATATTTCAGTAGTCAAGTTAGGGATTATAGAAGCAAATGGTAAGATTTCAGTATATAAAAAACCAAATAAATCACAAGTGTTACGTGAAGATGTGGGGATAGAAAATACTACGGATACAGTGCCATACCCAGTTATCATTGAAGGGAAAATTGACCACCATACCCTAACCGAACTAGGTACGAACGAATCTTGGCTAATGGAACAGCTCAAAAAGAAAGGTATTAAAAAACTAGACGACGTTTTTTTTGCATCACTAACCCCAGATTTAAAGTTACATCTTTCCCCTATAAATACTGACACACCCAAACATATAAACCATTAAAGGATTTGTGTAAAACATAAATTGACAACTGTCAGGTAAATAAAGGTTAAAATGATATATCATAATCATCAGCAAGGGGGAAATCATGAGCAAAATAGAGGAGTTAAAAAAGGAATTGCAGGCCTTGACCAGTCGGCGTGATCGGATGCAACAGAACCTTTATGAAGTAGAAAAACGCATTAACGAAATTGTTAATGAATTGAAAAAAAATAAAAGAATGAAAGCGCCCCCGATGGTGTTTTTGACTTATTTATTTGTAAAGGTAAATTTTTTAACTGGGTTGCTACGGCACCCTTTTTTTCTTTAACTAGCTGGCAGGATAGTTTAAGAAAATATTTTTAGCTTGTTCCATAATCGGGCCATAGTCTGGGGCAACCTATAAATGATAACGAAAAAAACCCCATCAACTGATAGTAATTCTATCAAATGAAGTGACCCCTAAAAGTTAGACACGGTTATTTCATTAGGCAACCTGTTGGGCATGAGATCGGTATTGTACCGGGCTCATGCCTTTTAATTTTGCCTTAATGCGTTTTGTGTTGTAATACGTTATATATTTTTCCAACTC
>DATMFE010000402.1:0-2119 GCA_035556295.1 Ureibacillus sp. | reverse complement strand
ATGAGTGTTTATGTGATGAAATAAGAGATCCTGTTTTTTATTACTTTGGTTCATTTCTTCTAAAGCTTCTAATAAACATGTAGTAGTAAGGAAACCGAAGGGAGAGCTAGTAATGATTTCATTATGGGAGGAACATTTATTTTGGTTAGAAATAATTCAGGACCATGCTTATTTTGTACGAGATCACTTATCGGTGAAGGAAGTCGAATACGTCCGAACAGCTAAGCAATATAGTCATTTGTTTGATGACTTGCTAAAACAACTGAACTATTTATCCCCTGATGTTATGCATAACGATCCTGCATTAATAGAATTCTCGAGAAAGGCCTGGCCCATTGCCAAAGGGTATTTTGATTTTGAAGGGTCTCTTCAGGCTCTTCGAATTGAAAACGCAGTGAACCTAAACTTATCTCCGACCTATCTTAATGGTACGTTAAGTGAAAATCAGGAATATTTAAGGTTTTTATCTTATTTAGTAAAAGGAAAGGAGCCGGTTCCCCTTAGCTTAGTCAAATTAATGGATTTATGGCTGGAAGATCAGCTTGGACATGCTGTTTTGTTTAAAAACCTGCTTGATCCGATTGAGATTATGATATCTAGACAAGCAGATTCATATATCGGGAAATTTCAGGCATTTATTGTACAGAATCATCATTTAAAAGGTTATTTACGATTTAAGCAGCCAGGTTTTGCAAGACAAACAGAATTTGCTTTAGAAGTGGGGAAAACAACTATTGAGATGAGCCAGTTTGTTTATGCTATGACCGAAAAATACAAGGAGAACAAGCTTTTAAATAAGGAAACGTTAAGGTTTCTGATACATCATTTTCCTGAGACTTGTTATTTTATTAAAAAATTGAGTTATTATGCTCCCGAATTGCAGCAAGAAGCCAACCAATGCTCATTAAGAAGAGTTTCTTATCTTTAAGATAAGCTAAAACATTTCATCGGGCCTAAATCCACTCCTGCTTTATATTTCTGTAAGCTTTATTTATATGTATATAAAAAGAAAGGTCTACTTTAGAGGGGAGACCTTTCTGGAGGAGGACTAATTATTGAAAGTAAAAGAAGTGTGGTGCGTATTTAATTAGTTTGCTATGTAAAAGCTACCTCAATGGTCCAATCCCCAGCACTTTTTACATCCCCAGTTATATCTTTTCGTTCTTTTTCTTTCCTTAAAAAAGATTTCACTCTCAAGCTCACGCATCCATATCTAACAGCCGAACGATTCGTTCTTAATCCGTTTTTGATATTGACAGATTGGCTATATTTTGTGAGACTTAATATACATAATGTTCATTAGTTTACATCGTGTGCAGAATGTATGTTGATGGTACAGGATCGTTTAAATAGTCAATTATCAGAAAAAGTAGCTGCACCTATACAAGTCACAATCATATGTCTGACACTCAATAAAAGGTATACAAGGAGACGAACGATGTCTAAAAAAGCAAAAATAGATCCTAGGATAAAAAGAACAAATAAATACTTAAGAGACGCTTTAGTCGAACTTCTTAAAGAGAAAGATGTCACGTCCATTACGATTCAAGAAATCACGGAAAAAGCGGAGTTAACGCGAGGAACATTTTATTTACGTTATCAAGATAAGCAAGACTTTCTTGTTCAGATCATGAATGAAGTTTTAGAAGAGTTAATCGAGCAGGTAAAGCCTAAACAAAATAACGAGGCTTCCTTAGAAGTAGAAGAAAAAAATGAATCTGTTTCTTTTTTAAAGCTTTTTGAATTTATCTACGAACACGCGGATTATTTTAAAGTCATGCTAAGTGATCGAGGATTGCCTCAATTTAGAAGTCATATGACGGAAATTGTAAAAAAGAGAGTGTATGGAGAGCTAATCTCTTCGATTGGAGAAGCAGAGGATGGACTTGATATCCCTAAAGATATCCTGATTAGCTATATCACATCAGCTCATATAGGCGTCATTTGTTCTTGGTTAGAAAGTGATATGAAATTTAGTCCTGCATTTATGGCTGATAAATTAACCAGCCTAACACTTTTAGGGCCAATTCGAGTGGCGGGTTTAGAAAATAAAATAAAGCTTCCTTACTGAAGCTTTATTTTTTAGTTTGTTCAAATGCGGATAAATATCTTTCTTCTT
>DATMFE010000401.1:0-3310 GCA_035556295.1 Ureibacillus sp. | reverse complement strand
TAAAACAATACCCGTTGCGTCCCATTTGTCTACTGATTCTCTATTCAGGTTAGCAAGCCCCGTTGCTAAACCAGATAAAAAGAAAACTAAGTAAGAAATAAGCATTAACACGCCCATAATTAAAGTAAATCTTAATTTATTTTTCTTAATTTCATTCCAGGCTAAAAACATTTCTCCACATCCTTTTAACAAAAATAATATAACATCGTAAAACGTTTGTATACAGTCTATTAACAAACTTTATACAAAGTGTTAATTTTTTGTGAATTTTAAAGCGGTATGTATCTACAACCCATTAAATTAAAAGTTCATATTCCCTCTTTCCCTAATAAAAACCTCACGTCTATATTTAATTCCAATGTCAAAGTATTGTATAATGTTATATCATTAACATTGTACATTGAGGAAATATTCGTTATACCTTAAATTAGATAATAAAATCTTAGGATTCGAGTAACTTGTTGAAAGGATGAAGAACATGAGCGAACCTGATATCAGCGGGATGTACTATATACAACAAGTCGCGGATCTTACAGGACTATCTAAGCAAGTTATCCGCAAATGGGAAGAGAGATATGAACTCGTTCAACCGAAGAGATTAGAGAATGGATATAGAATATATAGTAAACAAGATGTAAACATCATTTTAGAAGTTAAAGCACTATCAGAGCAAGGATGTCCTATTAAACAAGCTGTTGCCCTGGCAAAAGAGAAAAGTGAGCCGAAAGATGATATCTTCCTTAAACAGGAAACTATCCAATACCATAAAGGGTTGAACAACTATGTCTTTCAACTGCTCGAAAAAGGGAACCATTGTAATGAATTAGAACTAAATCTTATATTACAACAAGCCTATCATCGCGTTGGATTGGATATGTTTTTAACATCCATCGTTATCCCCTTTTTAAAGGAAGTCGGGAGGAAATGGGAGAAAGGAGAATGGAGTGAATATCAAGAGGCCATCTCAAGTCTTGCTGTACGAGACTTTTTAGTACAAATTCGTCGAAGCTATCAATGTAGAGATGACGCTCCTTTAATTATAGGTGCATGTCTCCCATATGAACAGCACGAAGTACCTTTGCATATTCTATTGCTTCAATTTATGGTAAGAGGTTGGAAAACGATATTGATAGGGGCCTCACCCGCTCCCGGCTCAATTGAATCGTTAGTGAGCAAACTAAAGCCTGCTAAAGTTCTGCTCTCTGCTACAACGATGCTTCCTTTCAAACAAAATCCTTCTCTACTGCAAACTCTTGATCAATTCGCCGCAGAAAATAGAAAGATTGATTTTTATCTTGGAGGCAATGGCTCACTCGAGTATACAACCGCAGATAACATCACGCTACGTGCAATCCATCTTACAAACTCTATTGAAGAAATTATGAATGATAACGATTTAAGTTAATTTCACTGAATTACATGAAAAAACAGGAAGTCGTTATCTCCCTGTTTTTTTCATGTATAACGTCTTCAAACACTGCTTCATTTCTACTTCCCAACGATTTAATCAAACGTTTGATTAAATCGTTCCCCCCTACTCATGACGGGATTTTCGAGCAAGTACAATCATACAAACCGTAATCATCAAGAAAGCGAAAAAAGCTAGAAAAGGAATCGTAATAAACCCTAACCAATTAATATATTCCCCCGAACATGGAACACCGCTTGTACATATTTCAAATTTTTGTAGAGACGGCACTTTTTGCAGACTATAGTGATAGCCTGACACGAGTAGACCTAAAATCGATAGAGGAAGAATATAGCGATACACCTTCTGATCTTGATCGTAGAAGGCCCTGCCTAACAAAATCACTAACGGATACATCAAAATTCTTTGATACCAACAAAGCGTGCACGGTACATAATGAAGAACTTCACTAAAGTACAAACTTCCCGTTGTCGCAATAATGGCGATAATCCAAGAAAACAGCAGTGATTTATTCATTGCTTACTTCTCCTTTGCGGCTTCATCTACCATCTTTTCTAAGTCCTCAAGCGTATTTCCTTCAAACTTTTTACCATCTACAAATATTGCTGGAGTTCCTGTTACTCCTAATTCACTTGCAGCGTCCATATCCACCTGCCATGCTTCTTCAGCTGATTTCGCCTTAAAAGTCTTCACTACTTTAGTAGCATCACCTTCACTCACAATTTCTTTCAATGTATCTTCTAAAAATTTATCGGTATAGACGTCCATTTTTTCATATTTAAGGTCATCAGGCTGTTTAGTAAATAATAGCTCATGGAATTTCCAGAATGTTCCGTTCCCTAATTCCTGATAAACCGCTTCAGCAAATTTAGCCGAACGTTCTGAATCAACGTTAATAAACGAGTAATTCATAAAATAAAATTGAGCCTTTCCGCTATCAATCAATGCTTCTTCCATTAAAGGAAAGAACCCTTGTTCAAAAGCCTTACATGCCGGACATTTATAGTCACCAAATTCAACAATTTGAACAGGAGCGGACTCTTCCCCTAAATAAGGCTGTCCTTGATAATCCAGTTCAAAAGTGGATTCTTGATCTTTTCCTTGTGCCAAAAATATAAAGCCGATAATAATAACTGCAATTAAGCCAATAATCCAAAAAGTAAATGTTGAAGATTGATTCTTTTTATTTTTCTTATTCCCCATTATGTACCTCCATCCTTTATTTTGCTAATCGTCCTTCATATCATACTATTAATAGTGCAATTATTTAAATAGAAAGTACTACACATTTTAAACGATAATCAATCGGATCTTCTCACCTATAAAAAACCGTACCACTTATAAAAAGTGGTACGGTTTTTGAATTATAGTTTGTTTAACTCTTGTACTAATAATTTATTTACAAGCTGTGGATTCGCTTGTCCTTGTGTTGCTTTCATTACTTGACCAACAAGGAAGCCCACTGCTTTTTTCTTACCAGCTTTAAAGTCTTCAACAGATTGAGGACTATTAGCAATCGCTTCTTCAATCGCTTTAAGAAGAGCACCTTCGTCCGAAATTTGAACAAGGCCTTTTTCTTTAACGATTGTTTCAGCATCTCCACCATTTTCAACAAGCTCTTTGAAAACCGTTTTGGCGATTTTAGAAGAAATCGTTCCGTTTTCGATAAGCTTAATCATTCCAGCTAATGCCTCAGCTGTTAATGCTGTATCATGTAACTCTTTGTTTTCTGCCTTTAAGTAAGCAGAAAGTTCACCCATAATCCAGTTCGAAGCTTGTTTTACTTCTGCACCAGCTAGTACCGCAGCTTCAAAGAAGTCCGCTGTTTCTTTCGTCACCGTTAAAACGGCAGCATCGTAAGCTGGTAACCCTAGCTCTTCC
>DATMFE010000400.1:0-10942 GCA_035556295.1 Ureibacillus sp. | reverse complement strand
AATCTAACTATTAAATACAACAAGGAGTTCATATATCGTGTATTGAATTAATATTCTTTACAAAGAATTTACGAAGTGTCGGGGTGAAATCATTTGTCATTACTTAATCGCTATATTAAACATCACCTATTTATCATCTTTACAATTATATTCCTATTAAAACTTTACTTTGCGAGAGTACTATTATTCGACAGCTTTAATATTTTTCAAACTTTCTATGTTGAAATTGGATATTTCCTCGTTATTTTTGCTTTATTCGAATTGTTTAACTCTCAAAAAGTAAAATTCATTTTATATTTAATCCTGGACCTATTCCTGTCTGTACTGTTGATAGCTGTACTACTCTACAAAAGCTACTATGGCAATATGGTTAACGTGTACGCATTATCCCTATTAAACCAAGTTGGAACAGTACAAGATAGTCTTCTATCATTATTTAATCCAATTTACTGTCTATTATTGATTGATTTCGTTATTTTGGTGATCCTTGCAATTGTAAAGAGAAACGTGTTCTTTCAAAGTAATGGGGGTAAAAACTATAAGTTCATTAGTGGAGTGGTAGTGATTGGACTTATTGCAATTAGCGTGAACGTGCTATCAAACAAAAATGGTGAGATTGCGGATACAGTGGTAGCTGCACAAAAACAAGGAATTTTTACTTCTCAAATGTTAACCGTAGCAAGTATTAATATGGATCAAAATACAATTGCGGAAGATGCTCTAGTAAGTATCCCCGAAAAAATACTAGAATTAAAAGAGCTGACGATCATTCCTGAAGAGGAGCGGAAATTTTCCGGTATTGCTGAAGGAAAAAATGTCATCGCGATTCAAGTGGAGGCACTACAAAACTTTACCATTGGTTTAGAAGTTGATGGAAAAGAAGTTACTCCTTATTTAAATGAGCTTATTAAAGATAGTATCTATTTTCCTAATGTCTATCAGCAAATTGGACCTGGGAATACATCGGATGCCGAGTTATTTTTAACACCTCTCTTTACCCGAATGCCTGGGAAGCTACTTCAGAAGTATTATCAGACCGTACTATTCCAAGCTTTCCAAAATTATTAAAGGATCAAGGTTACACATCGATGACTTCACATGCAAATGCTATTACGTTTTGGAATCGCAATAATTTATACGAAGCGTTAGGTTTTGATCAGTACAATGATATTGAATTTTTTGGTCAAGAAGATCTAATCGGGATTGGCCCATCAGATGAAGTACTCTATACAAAGGTCATGGAAAAATTGAATGAAATGTATGAGAACGATGAAAAATTCTATGCGCAATTTGTTACATTATCAAGCCACCATCCTTTTAAAATCCCAAGTACAAAAGAGGTCATAGAACTTCCAACAGGATTTGATGGTAGCATTGTCGCTGATTATTTAAAGGCTGTTCACTACGCTGACTTTGCTCTAGGAAAATTTGTTCAGGAATTAAAAGATACAGGAATATGGGAAGATACGATTCTTGTTATCTATGGGGATCACTTTGGATTACAATCGACCGGGATAGCAGATACTGACTTCGCTTTATTAAAAGAGTTGATTGGCCATGATTATCACTTCCTGGATCAGTTCAATATTCCATTGATTGTTGCTATTGGAGATCAATCCATTGGTGAAAAAATTGATACAGTTGGTGGTCAACTCGATATTCTTCCTACTGTTGCCAATATGTTGAACCTTTCACTTGATGACTTTGTCTATTTTGGACAGGATTTAGTGAATTCCACAGATAATTTATTTGGCATGAGGTATTACATGCCTGTAGGTTCATTCTTCAACAATGAAATAACGTTTAAGCCAAAAGAGGGTTTTGGGGATGGCGAAGCTTATAATATTAATACCTATGAAAGACTAGAAGACTATTCAGCTTATGAAGAAGACTATAAACGTATCCTTGAACTGATGCGTATGTCAGATACGTATGTAAAAAGTTTGCCGAATAGGTGATACCTGGCAAAACAATGATAAAAATAGTGTCTCGTGAACATTTGCTCCGGTTTCTGGTCACTCGTTCTCGAGCCTTCACAATGACAAAAATAAGAAAAGCTACCAATCAATCATAGAATTGATTCGTAGCTGTTTCTTTTTATCATGGTCTTACATACTTAATTACTTCAGCACAAATTGCATACATCTCTTTATTCGTTAGGTCGTTTTCAGCCGAGACGTGTTCTATGATATCCGCGTCTAAAATGCCTTCGTCGATTAAATCTTGTAACGTTATTTCCTTATTATTTTCGAAAAACACATCCGCAACAATTCTTGAAATGTCTTCTAACAATAATGGGCCATCAGCTTGCGCAAATTCAATGGAGTGAATTGCTCTTAGCTTTGTTCTAAAAGCATCATCAATTTCCGGATTTGCTCGTTCAATTGCACCGACTAACATATTCATAAAACGATATCTTGTAGACAGCTCGTCCACTCTTAAATCGTTCTCATAGCCTGCGACAACTAGACCGTAATTGAATAATATCTGAATGGATTCATCGTACCATTCCCCTTTATAGGGATAGTCCGTTTCATCATGTTCAACATAGGCACCTTGCACCGTTAACAATGTACGTAAATATTCAATAAGCGGCTCATTGACACTCAATTCTCTAAAAGAAATATCCTGGTTAATGGCAATCGTTGCCGCCAGTCCCGCAGCTTCTCCTGTAACCATTCCAGTTGGTACGACTCGTGCACTTCCTGCAGCAAGCGAAGAAAATCCCGCTGATCGTCCTACTACAAGTAAACCATCTATTTCTTTCGGCACTAAAGTTCTAAAAGGAATTCCATACTGTTTAGGGTCTGATAAGACATAACCATAATCTTGTGTCGTTTGAGCTTGTACATCTACTGGGTATGCGCCATAGCCAATACTGTCCCAATGATCACGATTCGCCCAAATATCTGACATTGGAAGCTGATACTCAGCTAAGATATGTCTTGTTTCTCGAACATACAATTCTGTAGGGTGACTCGCAATTTTTGCATTTTCAAAACCAGGAAATTCTTTTTGTAAGTAAGCGAGAATATGTTCTGTCTCACGTTTCCCTTTTTCGATTGCTTCATTTTTTGACTCTTCATTCAACCCGTCTACACCAAAAATTTGTAATGCGTTAATAAAGTATTCATTGTCCACTTTTACAATATTTAATCCACGTAGACGCGTATTTTCCTCAGTAGGAATATAATCATAATGTAACTGAGTAAATCCCCATGCAACAGAATTGGTAACCTCAGCAGGGCCAAATTTTTTTGATTTTGCTGTGTCTCGAACTTTGTTCCAATCAACATCCTTCAAATGAATCATTAAGGTAACAGCCATCTTTTTGTCTTTTATACCAATGTCTTCTCCACCAATAAAATATGGCACATTAGACATTACTGCAAAGTCTGCATCTTGAGTCGCATCAATAAATGCTTTTCCTTTAATCGTATGTTGACCAAATTCGTTTTTCACTTGAACGCCAATGACAGTATTACCATCCATTATAGATTTCGTTACTTCTGTATTTGTAGACAAAGTTAATAACGGTTCCTCATCAATTAGCTTTTTAAAGGCAGCCTTTGCTTGATCAATTGCAAAACCTTTTCCACCACCAACGAGTTCATTCCATTCTTGGTAGATCCCTTGACTAACAGAACTTCCACCTTCTCCATGTGGAATATCAATAAAATTTAACATTCCGAAAGTAAATAAGCCGCCAAGTTCCTCACGATTTTCAATTAATAATGTGTTCGCTCCATTACGTGCAGCAGAAACAGCAGCCGCAATCCCTTCTGGTTCTCCACCAATAACGATTACATCGTATTCTTCATCAAACTCGCTTGCTGCTTTCGGTTTATCATAAGGAATAGGCTCAGCCGAAATAGGTGGATCTGTTATAGATTTATATACTTTATAGGCAACATAAATTGCACCAATAACAATAACGATCGTTATTAAAAGATGGGGAAATTTCCTAATCGACATAAGCCCTCCTAATAATTCAAAAATTTGCATATAATATTAATTTTACCATGTATGCATATAGAATAATACAAGGGTAAACTTATACAAATGAACATTTTTAGTAGATTAATACTCCCAATCAATCACTGCTTTACCAAAAACAAAAACTTCCTTTAACTTTAATGCTCTGTCTTCAGGTATATTTCGTGCCAATGATTCATCTATAAAACCACTATCCAATATTGCTTGCCAGCTGTCGTTTTGCATCTCGTTTATTAATAGCATTTCATTGATAATTGTTGCTGCTTCATCTCTATAGATCGGTCCATCTTCTGAACTCAGAATCTTATCTCGCACTTTAAAAATACTCTCTTGAAATGTTTCAAATACTGTAAGATTTCCTCGATATAAAGCGTTATAGATCACTTTTACAAAATGATGTCGTGTGTAATCTTTTTCAACTTTTAAATCATTATCATAATCAGCACTGATTAATCCATAATCAATTAATGTCTGAATGGCTGTGTCGTACCACTCACCCTGATACGGATAATCTGATACTCTATGTTCTACAAACGCGCCTTGACCCATCAATCTTGTTCGAAGTGTCTGGACAAAATCCTTATTTTCGCTTAACTCTCGAAATGTCAGTTTTTCGTTCATAGCTAATGCAGCTGCTAATCCTGCAGCTTCGCCAGTAACCATTCCAGTTGGAACAACTCGTGCGCTACCAGCAGCAATTGATGAAAAGCCAGATGCTCGCCCAACGACCAGTAGTCCATCTACTTCTTTTGGAATAATAGATCTAAAAGGGATGGCATAATGTTTGGGGTTTGCAATCACATAACCATAATCTTGAGGGGTTTGTGCTTGAATATCGACAGGATATGCCCCGTAACCGATGTTATCCCAATGATCTTTGTTCGTCCAAATGTCCCTCATTGGTAATTGATATTCCGCAAGAATGTGCCTTGTTTCTCTCACATATAACTCTGTAGGAAAACTTGCGATGATTGCATTTTCAAACCCAGTAAATTCTCTTTGTAGATATTCCAATATATTTTTTGACTCACGTATTCCTCTTTCAATTCCCTCTTTTTTAGACTCCTCAGAAAGTCCATCCACACCAAAAATTTGAAGAGCATTAATGTAATAATCATTACCTACCTTTGCTATGTTTAACCCGCGCAATCTTGTGTTCTTTTCCTTTGGATTATACATATGATAGAGATTTCCAAAACCCCAAGCTGCCACATTTGTCACTTCTGCTCGTCCAAATTTGCCAGATTGAGCTGTTTTTTTAATTCCCTCCCAGTTGACATTCCTAAGGTGAATCATTAACGTTACAGCCATTTTTTTATCCTCAACATTAATGTCTTCTCCACCAATAAAATACGGTGCTCCAGCGATTACTGCAAAATCACCATCTTGCGTTGCATCTATAAACGATTTCCCTCTTATTCTTAGAACACCAGATTCATTTTTAATATCAACCGCAACTACTTTAGTCCCCTCTTTAATAGCATTTACAACCTGCGATTCAGTCAGTAACGTGATATTTCGTTCTTTCTTTATCATTTGTCGGAATGCTGATTTTGCCCGTTCAATATCAAAAACACTCGTTCCCCCAACTAGGTTGTGCCATTCTTCAAAGATTCCTTTACTAACTGAACGACCATCCTCTCCTTGTGGAATATCTAAAAAATTCAACATTCCAAAGGTAAACAGACCTCCAAGATCTTTTCTTTTCTCTATTAGTAACGTTTTTGCACCGTTTCGTGCAGCTGAAACTGCAGCGGCTACACCTTCTGGTTCTCCACCAATGACGATGACATCGTATTCTTCCTTTATGACTAATGATTGACTAAGGCTATGATTAATAGTAAAAATCGTAATTCCTATACCAAGTATGAATAGTAATAATAATATTTTATAGATACGCTTCTTCATATGCCCTCCAATAGAATGACTGACGTTCAGTTCTATTCTAGACATATAAATTTTTATTATGAAAAGTTATCGAAATTTGTCGAATCAAATTCATATTATTCGAAGTCATGTCCAAAAAACAAAAAATGGCGAGGCATTGAATGCCTCACCATCGTTTTATTTACTGTAATATTCTACAATACCTTTATAAATTGAATCCCCAAAAATTTGAGTATATTGGGAAGATACAAGTTTATTACGATCTTCCGTATTCGAAATGAAACCTAGTTCCACTAAAATCGAAGGATATACGGAATGTCGAATAACATAGAAGTCTTCTCTTTTTATACCTCGGTTGAACATTTGTGCATTTTTCACAATTTGTGAATTGACATAAGTTGCCAAAGCATTATCTTCTTTTTCATTGTCATTTGCTGAAATACTATAATACGTTTCAGTACCATGAGCTGAGCTACTTGTTGAAGAGTTATTATGGATACTAATAAACATTTCAGCATAATGCTTGTCCGCAAATGCCACTCGGTCTTCCAATGTTGGGTATGAATCGCCAATACGAGTCATATAGACAATGGCACCATCTTTTTCAAGCTTTTGCTTCACAACATTTGCTACAGCTAATGCAACTTGCTTCTCTTGATAAGAGCCACTCGTAGCACCTGGGTCTTTCCCACCATGACCTGGATCAAGAACGATAATTCGTCCTGCAACAGGAGAACCTGTTTGATTGATCAGTTTTAAATATGTTTTATGAACATAGGCTTCGTTTCCTTTGTAAAGAATATGCGCCCAAAATCCGTTAGTTGAAAGTACTGTTACTTCATCGCCACGATTTAATACTCCAAGAACTGATGAAGTAGTATTTGGTTGTGATCGAACATTAATGGAATTCGTTGTTGCACGACCAATTAATTTAGCAACAACTGTTTCTTCCTGATTCTGATTTACATCCGTATCACTCGGTTGTTCTTCAGTTGTTCCTGATCCATTTGTTTGAGAGATTTTAATGTAGCCTGGTATACCGTTGATTTTTGTCAAGTACCATCCATTTGTTTCTCCATATACATCAATAGTTGTTCCGCTGTAAATAGATCCAATGTTTTTAGCGTATTCATCACTTTTCACACGGATATTCGCTGGGCTTGTAACAACGACTGATTTTACTGTTGAACCTAATGGATTACCATTTTGATCGACAAACTGAGCGTATTCGGAAGAAATATATGCATATTTACCTTCATATACAACTTTAATCCATTCACCTTCACTGCCATAAGCATCAAAGGCATAACCTTCATTCACTTGTCCTACTACATTGCTTTTATCTGTAGTTGATTTAGAGGAACGAACATTTAGATAATCTGTTGTAGATTTTACTTTTCCGATATAGTCGGCTTCATTTGGTACATGAGCACCTGCTACTTCACCTACAGTTAATTTGAATTCGTTACTTAGTGCACGAGCAACAAACATCGAAAATTCTCTTCTCGATAACTGTCCAGTAGTGTTAAATTTTTTAACTGTCCCAGCAGATACGCCATTTGTAATTCCATCATAATACAGTGCACTTATGTACTTATGGTAAGGGTTATCCGTTGTGATATCACTAAATGGTGACTCAAGTGAACTATACTTTTCCACATCGAGTTTGAGGGCAGTAGCCAATACTTTACTCATTTCTCCACGCGTTAAAGCATCATCTGGTCTAAACTTTCCATCGGTAATCGTATTGAAGAAACCAAGTTGAACTGCTCTTTCTACATAGCCTGATAATACAGCTTTTCTTGGTAATTCAATATCTGTGAATGATGACGTTGTTACAACTAATGGTTCATATCCACCAGCAATAACGACCATTTTAGCAGCCTGACCTTTCGTAACAGGATCCGTTGGTTTAAAAACATAACCGTTGTTAACCGGAATCCCATTAATGACACCCTTATCTACTAAATAATAGATTTCCTTTGAACCATCTAAAGTTGACGGAACATCCGGGAAAGTAGTGCTTGCGTTTGCATTAACATTAGGTATTAGCATTAATGCTAATGAAAACAAAGCAACCATGCACATCATTCTTACTTTTTTCATCGACACTGTCTCAAACCTCCTTTCATAGATGTCTATAATTCTATCAAATAATTACTAATTAGACATCATACTTTTTTACTTAATAGCCAGATTTAACATGGGAAGTTATCTATTAGTCGATTAATCTTTATAAAAAGTTACACGATTTTACAAATCTAGTGACCATTATGAAAATTTAGTAGAATTCTATCATAAAAAGACCCCCTTCTGTTTAATAGAAGGGGGTTCCTCATAGAAATCTTTTTATTCTACTTTTTCTTCAAGATTGAAGTCATACATTTGCGGCATAATTGTCGTGTCGTTATACAAGAATACGATCATATCAAACTCATTTTGATCTAAGTACTCATACAATGTTCGATCTGAATTATATCGCATATCATAAAATGTTGATTGATAAAAGTGTTGAGATAACCAGAAGGACATAGGGTTTGCATAAGAGTCTTTTATAAATAAAACCTTAGAGCCATCATCCTTTTTCTCTGGGTTGATAATATTTATCTCTTTAAAGTCGCTTGTAAAGATCCCTGCATAATCAATTACTCTTAAATCTTTCGTTAAATCCTTACCATAAATGTTTTTCCAGTCGACTTCATTTTCTTTTGTAATCGCGCCACGATACACTTGAAAATTGTTGAAATCAAAATCAGTTGGCATCATCGTGCAAACTGTATCCTTCGTATCAATCAACTCATAGAGTTGACGATTATAACTGCCGATAAAGTTTTGATTATTATAACAAGATTGATGAAAGCTCTCTTCATTGAGTTTAGGCTCATTAAAAACGTCAGACTGTTCATTTAGAGTATTATAGATTGTTTTATACCCTTCAAAAGCACCATCCGCATTCCAGTGGTGGTCTGTTTGGTAGTATAAGTCTTTCAATTCATCATGCGTGAATTTTTCTCTAAACTGTTGAGCGACATCCACTACTTGGATATCTTCTACTTTAGATAATTCATTTAGATAATATTCTTTGTTCTTATACTCTAAACCATTCGTAACATGTGGTGGATATACTGGATCTAAAATTAAGTAACGATTTGGTAAAGAGAATAAAAATAACTCCATGTCTTTCTCTTTTGTATAATCTGCAAGTTCTTTTAAATTTGCAACTGTTTTATCTATATTATCAAAAGAAGTGTATTGGATAGGTTTAGGGTAAATCCAATCATCATTGCTAACATAATAATCTTGGATAAAGGTTTGTCCTGTTAGTCTTTGCCATTGGATATAGCCTTTCACCCACTCACCTTTTTCATAAAAGTGATCTGTAAAAAATGTTTCGTATTCCTTAGTAAAAGTGCCATCCAATACATTCGCAAGAGATACTTCTGGACTCTTTGCTAGTGCCCGATTCTCATAAAATGAGATTTCTTCTTTCTCGCTTAACTGCATGTAAACACCGATACCAAAGATAAAACATAAAAACAAGATCGTGAGTAAATAATTACCGAATTTTTTCATGATTAGACCTCACATTTTAAGCTAGAATCGGAAATAAATAAACGGATTGTACGTTGAATTCACTAGAAACATCGTAACAAGTATAAATAATGCAAAATATACTACTGGTCCTGCAAGATAACGTGTGATCGATAAAGAAGCTGTATATTTTCCTGCTTCCATTAGTTGATCCATTTTCTTAATGAACCATGGATAGATTGGAATACTAAACACAATTGCTAAGATGAATAAGTACGCATTATCATTCAAATAAAGCAGTGTTGTATTATTTGAGAACGCAGTTCCATTTAAGCCAAACATCGTTTGGATGAACTCAATAGAATAGGAGAAACTATCTGCTCGGAAGAATACCCATCCTATCATAACTAGAAACAGTACGTAGATATGTTGCAGAGGACTCCAAAGTTTTGCTAACCATTTTCCTAAACCAAGTCGTTCGATACAAATGATAATTCCGTAATAAAAGCCCCACGCCATAAATGTCCAACTTGCTCCATGCCAAAATCCTGTCGCAGTCCATACAATTAGAAGATTTCGATAGGTTTTCCAAGCACCTTTTCGATTACCCCCAAGCGGAATATAAATGTAATCACGGAACCATGAAGAAAGCGAAATATGCCATCTTCTCCAGAATTCTGAAATACTTTTAGCGATATATGGATAGTTGAAGTTTTCCAAGAATTTAAATCCGAACATTTTCCCTAATCCAATGGCCATGTCACTATAACCAGAGAAGTCAAAATAGATTTGAAGAGAATATGCAGCGATTCCAATCCAAGCCGTTGTTACGCTCATGTTATCAGGACTCATGGCAAAGATCGTATCTGCAAGTGCCCCTAAAGGATTCGCAATAATGACTTTCTTAGCTAAACCAATAATAAATTGGCGAACACCATCTGAGAACAGTTCCATATTATGAACTCTGTTTTTGATTTCATCTGCGATTGTGTTATATCGTACAATCGGACCAGCAACAAGTTGTGGGAATAGAGAAATATATAGGGCTAAGTCAAAGACATTTCTTTGTACTTCTGAATCTTTTCTATATACATCAATCACATAACTCATCGCTTGGAAAGTAAAGAATGAAATCCCAATCGGCAGTGGTAATGGATCCATGTGAATATTTGTTCCAAAGAGAGAGTTAATATTATCAATTAAGAACATACTATATTTATAGTATCCAAGTATTGCTAAGTTTAAGATAACTGAAATGACTAAATAAGTCTTTTTCAATTGGAGACGATCTTTCGATTGATCGATCAATAAACCAAAAATATAGTTTAATACAATTGAAAAAATCATTAAGAATACATATACGGGTTCGCCCCAAGCATAGAAGAAAAGACTAACAATCAGTAGAATAAAATTCTTCAATACTTTTGGTACTAAAAAATATACAAGTAATACTACTGGTAAAAAAACAAATAAAAATATTAAATTACTAAATACCATGATTTCACCTCAAGGCTCAATTTACTACAAA
>DATMFE010000399.1:0-3528 GCA_035556295.1 Ureibacillus sp. | reverse complement strand
TTTTAAAATGATCTAAAAAATATTATGCATCTAAACGGTCATACATGCTTGTTTTGAGTGCAAAAAGTAAAAAAGCTAACAGTCTACTGTCTGCAGGCTGTTAGCTTTTTTAGATTGCAATTTCTCTATACTACTTCTTTTAATTGAGTGATAGAAAGAACTTTTTTTTGAATGGTATCGAAATTTGCCGATAATTCTTCGGGCTCGATTGGCTTACTAAATAAATATCCTTGGATAATATCACAATCACGATCTGCCAAAAAGGAAAGTTGGCCGGTTTCTTCTACACCTTCAGCAACGACTTTCAATTCAAGATGTTTCGCCATCGAAATCATCATAGAGATCAGTACGTCATCATGATGATTGGATTGTACATTTCGAACAAAAGACCGGTCTATTTTTAAACAATCAATCGGGAATTTTTTTAAATAATACATAGATGAATAACCTGTTCCAAAATCATCTACAGCTATTTTGACACCCAATTGCTTTAAATCATGCAAAATATCAGTCATGTGGTTAGTATCTACCGTCATACTTTCGGTAATTTCTAATTCTAAGTAATGTGGGGGCAGATTTGTTCTTGCTAAAATATCCTCTACCATCTCTACTAAATTTTGTTGAAAGAATTGCCCAGTTGATAGATTAACAGCGACACCGATATGTGAAATGCCTTCATTATGCCATTGTTTAGCCTGCCTACAAGCATTTTCCAATACCCACTCACCGATTGGGACGATTAGCCCTGTTTCTTCTGCGATTGGAATAAATGCAGCGGGTGAAATCAATCCTTTCTCTGGATGCTGCCATCGAACTAACGCCTCTACAGAATCAATAGAACCTGTACGTAAGTTAATTTGTGGCTGATATTCAAGATAAATCTCTCCATTATCAAGGGCGTAATGTAGGTCCTGTTCAAGCACTAATCGCTCTATAAGCTGTTGTCCCATTTTGGAATGGTAAAATACATATCGCTCTGTTGCTTTCTGTGCTTCATGCATGGCGACTTGAGCATTTTTTAAAAGTTCCTCTTGATTCGTGCCATGCTTCGGATACACGGCAATGCCAATATTTAATGTAATATTTAATAGGAAATGCTGTAGTTGAAAAGGTTCTTTCATTCCTTTTTGAATTTGTTTACAAACTTGAACTATATCCTCAGGGTCCTTTACTGAATGGAGGAGAATCGTAAACTCTCCCCTGCCTATTTGACTGATGAATAAGTCTGAGGGAACAGAGGCGCGTAGACGTGTCGCAACCTCTTGTAACATCAAGTCTATAAAAGAATGACCAAGCGATTCATTAATAGATTTAAGTCGATCAATTTCTATCATCAGAATAGCCTTTTTCGTTTTTGGCATGCTTAGTTCTTGCGAGAGTTTTTCTGTTAAAAATCGTGAATTTGGCAATTCGGTTAGTTCATCGTGATAGGCCATGTAATGAAGACTTTCTTCAGATTTTTTCAATTGTTTTTGAGTCTGTATTAAGGATTGAAATGGTTTTTCAACAGAGGTAGAGTAAAATGTCCTCATTAAAAAATAAAAACCTGATAATTGAAAGAAGTGACCTATGAAATTTTTAATATCATACACATTTTGATAGGTTGTGAACATTAAATCGCTAAGTATTAAATAAACAGAAGCCATAATGATAACCGTATTTTGACGTCGATCTTTATGGAAATTCCTCCACAAAGAAAGAAGTATTAAACATTGCAACATAATGGCTAAATATTGCAGACCGTTTTTTAATGGTGTTGTACCTACTCCTTCAATTACAAGATGCGGTAATAGTTCATATGGACTGTAGATAAGGAGTATCCAAACAAAAGTATATAAACAAGCTAAACTATATGTAATCCTACGCTGTATAAAGTTAATTTGTTTAGGTTTTGATGTCAAAATGAGCAATAAACCTAAAGCTTGTGTTAAGCGTCCAATCATATAAAACCATGTAGCTGAATAAGCAGAGCTATCCTTAATAAAAAAGGGCATGCCTTTATAAGACAGTGTATGAATGAGAGTTAACAAACCTACTGACAGAAAAAGAGCACCGATATACAATCGACGATTGGACAAAATATAAGGAAATATGAGCCATGCTTGAATCGCAATTGTAAAGGATGCAATGATAATAAAGATTTCAAGCATTAAATGGATGGTCACATAATTATTTTCTCCCAATATGCCATACAATTGATTACTAAATAGCAAAGCTGGTATGAGTAATAAGAGAGGGATAGTTAAACCAAGTCCGTCTCTTACGGAAGATTGGATATTCTGTTTTTTTATCTTCATGATTGATCTCCCTTTAGTTCATAACGTGAGAACATATTCATATTGTTAGTTACGGTAGTTTAGACTTAGCATGTTTCGAGCGCCGTATAGCACTGACTATAATACATGGTAAATGTTAAGGTAGTTATGATAATTTTATTAATATTTTGCTACTATTATGTAATAATACCTTATTTAAATAGTTCATAATACCCTTTTTTTATACAAAATTATGTATAATAGTATTAATTTGCTTAAATTTTATTAATTTTGTTCGATTGTTATAAGTTACATATAAAGAATGTAATCGAACAATAAACTGCTATATTTTTAGAGATATAGAAGTACATATAAATGGTATACATCAAGAAGAGTTTTAGGTAAGAGTGACATGATTAAGGGGGAATGTGCGAATGGAGAAGGATGAAAAATATTTAAGGGCCAAGAGGCGCGTACAAAATCTAAAAGCGTTTTACATTCACTTGACGGTGTATATTTTAGTAAATATGATGCTGTTTGTTATTAACCTAAGTTCAGATGCAGGGAATTGGTGGTTCATCTATCCGCTTGGAGGTTGGGGAATTGGAGTCATCATCCATGGTTTAACCACGTTTGCATCCGGTAAATTCGGGTCGGATTGGGAAGAAAAAAAGATTAAAGAGTATATGGAAAAAGATAAGTAGAACCTTTATTTAGAAGCCAAGATTGGCTTCTTTTATATTGAGGGACTAACTAGCTAATTGATTTTGGATATAATGCTATATAACTGGTATGAAAGTTCCGATTGTGTAAAATATCAACATATATTCCCTTTTTTATTATATGATTTATATATTCTATAAAAAGGAGAATATATAATAATGAAACTTAAAAAGTTATTAGCTATTCCTTTTCTAGCATTGTTTGTTGTATTAGGTGCTTGTGGTCAAGAAGCAGCACCTGTTTCAGATGCTGGAAAGTCTAAAGAAAATGAAAAATCTCAAGCGAGTGAAAAATCACTTACAGTAGAAGAAGTATTTGAAAAAACAATTGCGGCTAGCCGTGATTTAAAAAGTGTATCTGTTAAAATGGACAATAATCAAACGATTACTTCTAGTAATAATCCTGAGCCAGTGGATGTAAAATCAACAATTGAGATGGATGTTATTCAAAATCCAATTGCTCTTTATCAAGTAATGACGATTGAGGTCCCAGGGGAAGAGTCTGTGAAATCAGAAACATATTTCACGGATAAAGGATTTTATATGTTTGA
>DATMFE010000398.1:0-3655 GCA_035556295.1 Ureibacillus sp. | reverse complement strand
AAAATGAAACGCTCTGGTCAGGGGTCTACAAAATGAGTCAGTCTACCTTTGTAAAAAGTACTCTAATCTTAACCGTAGCGACTCTCCTATCGAAAATTTTGGGAAGTGTATTCCGTATTCCTCTGCAAAATATCGCAGGTGACGAAGTGCTCGGGATTTTTAGTATGGTCTACCCTATTTATATGGTCGCACTTTATTTATCTGTTGCTGGGATTCCAGTTGCGATTTCTAAATTAATTGCCCAAGCGAATGCGAATAATGAGCCACATAAGGTAAAGGAAATTTATTTTACTGCTAGTATTTTAACTATTTCCTTTGGTGTACTTAGCTTCTTGATTATTTATGGATTCTCGAATCAGATTGCAAATGTTCTTGGTGGACCTTCGATTCGTTTCGCATTAATTGTTGTTGCACTTACTTTGCTTGTTGCGCCATATATGGCTGTCTACCGTGGATTTTTCCAAGGTTATGGCAACATGCAACCAACAGCGATGTCACAAGTGCTTGAACAATTAATTCGAGTGGGGATTATTTTAGTTGCTGCCTATGTTCTTGTAAAAATGAACTATTCCATTGAAATCGTCTCAGGTGGGATCATGATTGGTTCTGTATTTGGTGCTCTTGCTTCCCTTGTGTATTTAAGAATGAAGTTTCGTGGTTCCAAAGACAAAGTTAAATCACCAGCGAAATATACATTTGGTAACTTCTCTTCTTGGAGTAAGGTCATTTTAAAATTATCCATCCCGATTGCAATAGGTTCGGTTATGATGGCATTATTTAATTTTGTCGATTCATTTACAATCACGTCGAGCCTAAGAAGTACAGGTGTCGAAGCAACAGAGATTAATTACCTTTACGGGATTTATGGACGTGGACAAACGTTAGTACAAATCGCTACTGTTTTTGCGACTTCCATCATTCTTCCTTTAATTCCATTGATTACGAAAAAGCTTGCTGAAAAAGATTTACTTGGAACTCGTGCAGTAATTGAACGTACTCATCGAATGACACATTTAATCTCTTGGCCAGCTGCCTTAGGATTACTTGCTTTAACATTACCAATGAACTTAGCTTTCTTTACAAATTTAGAAGGAAGCACGATGCTTGCCATTATTAACATTAGTTCTGTATTCACTTCGTTAACCATTTTAGGGACTGGAATTCTACAAGGAATGAATGCTGAAAAAATTGCAGCAACCATCATTATTGGTGGGGTTTTATTAAAAATCGTAACCAATATTTTCTTTATTCAATTCTACGGACTAGATGGCGCAGCAATTTCTACGTTATTTGTATATGTTTTGTTATTTATTGTAAATTCTATATTTATTTTTAAACGAATTCGTTATTCTATGTTTAATAGACAAGTACTAATGATTATCATTTCTTCTATTGTAATGGGTGCAATCGTTGGCCTTCCAACTTTAATGTTTGATCTAGCAAGTTGGTCAAGACTTTTCGCATTAGCGTATTTATTGATAGCAATAGGTGTTGGTGGAATCATTTATTTCGCTCTATTATACCTAACGAAGACCATTACGAAGCAGGATTTGAAGCAACTTCCCATTATCGGGAAGAAGTTCTAGCAATAATGAGAGGATGAATAGTTTTTATGTTTAAGCAAAAATGGTTATGGTGGGTCGTTATACTATTGCTCATCATTTCAATTCCAGGTCTAATGAATAGGTGGAATGTTGAAACTTCAAGTAATAATTATGAAATTATTATTCCATACGATGAAATTCAATCCATTGCTGATAATAGTGACCTAACGATAGATGATGTACTTTCTACCTTGAAAGATGCAGGGCTAACTTCCGTTAGTTTAGAAGCTGCTACCCTAGAAAGTTTAGAAAAACAAGGCGAAATTTCAGTTTATGAAGAATACGAATTAGCAAGTCAATTACGTTTCACATCGTATTTTGAGGATTTTGATGTAGACAATTTAGGCTTCTATATTAGTATTCCTGAAGATCCTTATACTCAAAGCTTTTTAGAGGAGACTCTACAACCTGAAAAGATTGAAATTGGCGGACAGCATTTTTATTTTCTACCAAAAGATAATGGACATTATTTAATCGATACACCAATTGGCTATAACGAAGTAGCAATTGAAAAAATTGATAGCCATGGCTTATTACATGTGTTCCGTGCTAAAAATAGCACTGATTATGTGAATGAAGCAATTGTTGATCAGCTTGTTTCGTTAAAAAATGAAAATGTTTCGGGTGTATTAGGTTCTGGTGAAGAAATTCTTGGTTTCGGTCTTAAGAATCAAGCGGAGTTATTCAAAAAGTTAAGTGATGCGGGCTATTATTACTATTCGATTGAAAGTAACAGCCTTAAAGGTGAAGAAACATATGCTCGAAAAACACATTTCGATGTCATTCGTTTACTTAGCATCGATGTAAATAAAGAAACAAAATTAACCGTTCCTGAAAGTATTGATCGATCTGTTCGTGCCTTAAAAGAGCGTAATATTAAATCAATCTTTTACCACATAAAAACAAGAGGCAATGCAGAAGATAATTTGGATGAAACTGTTGATTTCTTAAATGGTGTTACTGACAAGGTTCCATCTTCATTTACTGCAGGTGCTCCGAAAGTGTTTGATCAAATCTCTATTCCAGCATGGGTAACAGCACTTGTATTACTTGCAGGAATCATCTTTACATATTTAATTTCTGAATTAGTAAAGAGTCCAATTGTAAGACTACTAGTTACAGGATTTATGGCATTATTAGCACTGGCATATTTTGCTTTAGATCGAATTTTATTTGTTCAAGTATTTGCTTTAATCATTGCATGTTTCACACCAATCTTTGCAATTGTGAAATCGTCTCATGGTTCTACACGAATTCGAAATATTTTAGTACAGTATGCAAAAGCAGGTGGAATCAGTTTAATAGGAATTGCGATTGTAATTGGCTTATTAAACGGCAATGGTTTTATTACTGGGTACGATCACTTTAAAGGCGTAAAACTCGTTTATATCATTCCAATCTTAGGAACGCTTCTGTTTGTTTTATTATCATGGACAGGAATTGGTTCTGATGGGATGAAGAATGGTCTAAATAAAACTGTTTCATTGTTAAATAAAGAAGTAAAGTATTGGCATTTAGTAGTGTTTGTGATTGTCGCAGGCATTGGATTGTTCTACATTAGTCGAACTGGAAACTCAGGTCCAGTCAGTGAACTAGAGTTATCATTCAGACAGTTACAAGAGGACATTTTATATATCCGACCACGAACAAAAGAATTCTTAATTGGATTCCCATTCTTTGTATTAGCGTTATATGCGATGGGTGTTAATCGTAAGCGTGGCATGATTTTCCTTATACCTGGTGTTATTGGATTCTTATCTATTGTAAATACATTTACCCATTTACACATTCCAATCGGGGTATCCCTACTTCGTACAGCTTATAGTGTTGTCCTTGGATTTGTAATTGGTTTGGTATTTATTGCGATTTATAAAATTATTGTTAGTTTATATGACAAAGCGAAAAAGAAATTGGCTTAAGTAAGAAATAGAAATGAACTGGGCTTACACGTTATGCCCAGTTTCTTTTTGATTAACTATTATAGAACTGAGGTGTTATTCGTGCATATTGTACTATCAGGCTATTATGGATTCGATAATGTTGGGGACGAA
>DATMFE010000397.1:0-5741 GCA_035556295.1 Ureibacillus sp. | reverse complement strand
TATGAAGACTTATTGAAGATGAAGAGGTTGTTGAAGCGGAATTATTTTGATTTTAGTGAGTGAGTTTATAGATTTTAAAAGAAGAGCATCTATTTGTCCTGTATACACAAGACAAATAGATGCTTTATTTTATTCATAATAAAGTAATGCAATTTACGGTTTTGTTGATACATAAATTTTAATTTCTCCCATTTACACTTTTAATTAAACTCAGGGTTTATTACCTATGGGCTTTTTGGAGAAATGGGTAAAAATCAATAGTCTTTTTTGACTTCGTATACGTACAATAAGTTTCTCTAGAAACTTTCAAGTAATGGGGAGAGGTGTCTTTTATGAGTAATGAAATTAAGATCAAGCACTTTCTAAGCTGGAATCCTCTACAAATGCTCTTCATACTTCTTTTTCTTCCTCAATCGGTGGCAATAACGTTCTAACGGCAGTCCTGGAACGACCTAAATCAGGCTTTAGAACAAGTGCTAGAATCCTATAAAGGCTTATTACGGCAAAACGGAGAAGCAACTCGTCAATCTGTTCAGTTTATGGCGGATTCCGACAAGCAGCTTTCATCTCATAAAATAATGAGATAAGAAATAATCAGGAATCTTACTTTAAGTGAGGTAGATATAATGAAGGTATTAGATGTTGCTGACTTACAGATTGGGTTGAATCAAACGCTCGAATCATTGAAAAGGCAATAAAATGAAATGTCTGAGGTTGAAGCGGCGATTCAAGGATTTATTGAACTAGAAGATTCCTTTAAAGGGAAAGGAGGCGAAGCGGTACGGGATTTTATGAAGAAGTACATGTGCCATTTATCTCTTATTATCGGAGCTTCTTAGAAGACTATCAGAGCAGGCTTCAGATTATGAAGGATGAATTATTCAATGTAGAACCAGCGATTAACGGGGTAATTGTAGAACCATTTTTAACAGGAGAGCTTCAACATGGATTACAACATGTGGCCGACCAAACGGCTACGCTTACAGACGAAGCCAATAGCATCATTTTTTCTGTACAAGACATTGTTTCAGTACCGCACTTAAATGACTCCGAATTTCTTCAAGAGGTCAATATCGCAAAAAAACATATACATGATACAGTAGATGAATTGAATCAATTTGATTACAATCAATGTATAGCACTAGAGCAATTATATGATAACGTTTTGAACATGCAGCAATACATAAAAAGCATCGAATCTCTTTTTCAAAGCGGCGAACTGCAAGTTGCGAATTACAAAAGCGGCACCTTAGGTCAGTATAAAATTGATAAGCTGATTAAGAAGGAAGAGATCCAAGAAAAGGTAGAAACGAATAGCTGTTCAAGAGCAGAACTAGAAGAAATCGAGAAAAAGAGAATCGAAGAATTGCAGAAGCAACTTGGCAAGGTATCCACCCCAGATGAATATTTAAAAATTGCCAACGAAATAGGGTTGGAAAACCTTGACCCTGCCCAGCAACAAATCGTCATCGAATTAGAAACAGCTAAGCAAAACGGAGAGGTAGTAAAAGGAATCGGGAAAGGCCTCTATGAAGTAGGAAAAGACTTGGTGACAGGGATATATGATTTTGTCACTCATCCAAAAGAAACAATAGAAAGTGTAGTTCATGCGGTAACTCATCCAAAGGAGACGTACAACTATTTATCCAAAGCGATATCCGACTCGTATGAACGAGATACGGTGAATGGTGATGCCTATTCCCGAGCATACTGGGTGACATATGCAGTAGGAACCGTGGCGACTTCCATATTGGGCACAAAAGGCATTGGCTCTGTAACGAAGACAGGAATTGCATCAACAAAAGCCACTGTCAAAGCAGGTGTAGATAAGACCAAGACCGTGATAAAAGAAACCCCTTTCTCTAGATTATTGCCATATGCCCCCCACCACCAAATGGCATTAGCGGGTGTAAATCATGTGCCGTATAACACGGTGAATAGTGTAGGATTGAGAGATCAGTTACTCTCTATGGCAAAAGTGGAGACGGGGGTTAGTGGTAAGGGTACGGGTAAAATTGATTACGATTTAACTAAAGATTATATTAGAGTTGTAGAGTCAAAAACAGGATTGAAGCTTCATAAAAAACAAATAGAACAATTAAAGGCTGCTTTAAGGGAAAATAAGTATGAAAAAATAACGCCATTAGAAACGTTAAAACATAGAAATAAATTCAACAGTGTGAAAAACAAACTGATAAGTGAATGGGAAGAAAAAACAGGGCAAAAATGGCCAAGATATACTGAGGAAGTTTATGATAAAAAAGGTAGAGTAGTAAGGGATATTGGACAAACCCTATGATGCGCATCATATTATAGAGAATAATTTTGGTGGTCCTCACGAATGGTGGAATATACATCCTGCTAAATTTCCTGATGAACATCAGGCAGGAATTCATGGTAAAGGGTCACCATCAAATAAATTGTTTCCAAGGAGGTAGTTTTAATGGCTACATTTGATTTTATAAAAAATAGTCATCATAAGTTTTTTAAGTTACAAGAAAATGAACTTATAGTGGCAGAAGAGAGGCTTGGATTTGCATTTCCTAATGAACTTAGAAATTTTTACTTAGAAGTTGGCTATGGTTTTATAAAAGGAAATAATGTGGATGCAATAAATAGAATAATGGATCCAGATACTATAGCAGATATTACATTGAGAGAAGGTATTTACGAATTTGATCCAGATTTAGAGGGGATATACGAGGAGGAAGATAAATTGGTTTTTTATGAAGTAAACGAGGGTGTATATTTAACACTTGATTTGAATACTCCCCAACAAACTCCTGTATATTTTTTTGAGACTCAAATAGCTGATTCATTGGAGGAATTCATACGAAAGATTGATCAGGATAATGAATACTTTGTGGATATGGTTGACTAATACTCTAATATAGATTAAAAGTCTACAATAATAAGTAAACGAATGAGATTAGTTATAGTAACTTTATAAGTATTATAGTCTTTCTGCTACTCAATGTATACTTTACACAGGAGGGTGACAAAGTTCGTGAGGGTAAAGTTAAATATACACAGGGAAATAACATAAGTAACTGAAAAAGAGCTTGTTTTGAAGTGGATAAAAGGTGATTAAGGTATATGAGATATTCATATGAATTTAAGAAAGATCCATTTGGTATTACAAGAATAGTACTACCAGAAAAAATAAGTATTTTATCGGATTTTATTGAAGATATTTCAACAGAAGAAGAAGTGGTCGATATTCCTAAAATATAATGTGATTGATTAAAACCTTGATTGGCTATATGCCTTTCAAGGTTTTTTAGTAATCTGCATCATTTGATTCGAGAAGAGCTTGGTACTCTGGTAGAGATACCTGAAGGCTTGAATCAATAATATAGTAAAATATTACACGGACTAAAAGAAAAGGGAGAAAGTTTTAGAAACGATCCAATTTTGAAAGCTCAATATGATAACTTTCGAGATAGATATTGGAAATGGAGAGCTAAACAATTTGAAATAGAAAACAAATGAGGTGAACATATGAATTTTAGAGCTGTTGAAGAATTTATCGAGGAATTTAGTAAAGAAAAAGATTTCACTGGAGGTATTGGTGAGGGGGAGATTAAGTTCATTGAAGGACAGCTTAATGTTGTATTGCCTGAAAGTTACAAGTGGTTTTTAAGAAAATATGGGTCAGGTGGCATTTTCAGTATAGATATTCTAGGTTATGATTTTGCAGGAGCATCGGTAGTAGAGACTACTAAAGATTATCAAAAATTTTATGGTCTAACCGATGGGATTGTAGTAATTGTTGATGTAGATGCTTTCGCATATTGTTTAGACACAAATAAGATGAATAACGGTGAATGTCCGGTTATATCATGGGATGTCGATAGCGGAAGTTATGATTCCCAAGAAGCTAATAATTTTTTAGAATTCCTTTGGGAGTATTTAAATGAAAAAAAGGAAAACTGGGAAGAAGATGAAGAAGATTGGTGAAACGAGATGACCCGCCAAGGAGTTCCGTCCTTTTGGTGGGTTGTTTCTTTTTACAATATTGAAGCAATCATTATCCTATTTTTTTATTACTAATCACGACCTTTTTAGAGTACTAGTATGTTCGAGTTTGGAAGATTAATTGAATTTATTCTAAATTTTTGCACAAGAATCGCCTTAATATGGTAAAATTTAATATATTACAATATTTAGGGGGATATGTGTTAATAGAACCTGTAGAACGTTCTATTAAAAGTAACCTTAACCCTAATTGAAAAACAGCCATTCAAAATGTATTGGCAGTTACATATGAAAAAATAGAAATATGCAAAGCAATCGTCTTAGAAGGAAAAGACCTAGGGAGGAAAGTACAAAATGATTAAAAATATTGCCATTATTGGTTCAGGTGTAATGGGGAGCAGCATTGCCCAATCTTTTGCGGTTAGTGGTTATTCTGTCACGATAAATGATTTAAATGAAGAGTTGCTACAAAAATCAAAAAATCGGATTTTTGAAAATCTGTCATTGATTGCGGAAGAAGTAGGATTAGATGAGGAACAAAAGCAGTCTAATTTAGCGAATATTCAGTATAACGCAGATTTGGAAGAAGCTGTCAAGGAAGCGGATTTTATCATTGAAGCTATTCCGGAAGTCATTGAGTGGAAGTGGGAGCTCTATGAAAAATTGGAACGAATAATGAAGGCGGATGCCATTGTGGCTTCCAATACATCCACGTTTCCAATCTCACGTTTAATGGAAAAGGCTTCTTTTCCAGATCGAATGATAATTACACATTTCTTTAATCCTGGACATTTAGTCCCGTTAGTTGAAATTGTGAAGCATCCTCAAACAAAAGAGACGGTTGTTGATGCGACACTGGATCTTATTCGCAAGATTGGTAAATCGCCAATTCTTCTAAAAAGGGAAATTCCTGGATTTATTGCTAACCGTTTGCAGACAGCCTTAATGCGCGAAGCATTTTATTTGTTAAAAGAAGATGTAGCCAGTGCACGGGATATTGATACAGCAATAACGGCTGGACCAGGGTTTCGTTGGGCGTTTACAGGGCCGATTGAAATTGCAGACTTTGGCGGACTGGATACGTGGCAGCGAGTGTTTGAAAATGTAGCTCCTGATTTAGATCAAAGTGTAGAAGCCCCTGAAATCATTCGAGAGTTGGTTGAACAAGGAAAGCTTGGAACAAAATCAGGGGAAGGCATTTATGAATATGATGATATGCTCGTTTCCCAAAAGCTTAATGAAAGAGACCGTAATTTTAGTAAACTTGGAAAAATGAAGCTTGAGGCCCTTCTACAACAGACTAAAGCATAAAGTTTAAAAGAAATGATAAAGTGAAACCTCCATCAGTAAGGGGTCTTACTGCCCGTTAAGAGTGGGATAAACCTGATGGCGTGTATGAATTGAAAAGAAAGTATATTTCTCGTTGCAAAAGACCTGTCTCAATAAAATTTCAAGACAGGTTTTTTTGTACGTTATGGAATATTTTTTATAGCAGAATATAGTTGATTAAATATTGTTTCGTAAAGTATTGACAGTACGAATTGATATATGTTAAATTTATCTCAAGTTAGAGATAATTGATTTAATAATAATTTATTTAGAGATGATGGAATAGACAGTTTTTAAATTTTTTTAAATATATATCTCAATTTCGAGATAAAACAAATGGGAGGAATTTTAAAATGGCAAAATGGACAGTAGACCAATCACACTCAAGCGTAGGGTTTGAAGTAAAACATATGATGGTATCAAAAGTAAAAGGA
>DATMFE010000396.1:0-1916 GCA_035556295.1 Ureibacillus sp. | reverse complement strand
ATCAACTAAGTAAAGTGGGAGAAAATAATGAGTATTGAAATGAAAAAAGAGCATCTCATCCAGTACGGGTTAAAAGTGTTTGAAGAAATTGGAGCTAATGAAATTTGCAGCGTCTGTATTAGAAGTGGAAGTTCCTGCTGTCGGGGATGTGAATTTTTAAAGGATGGGGAAGGTTGTCAGAAGCGGAACATTTCTTGTATTGCATGGTTATGCGGCCTGCAAAAACATTATTTTGAAGAAGTTGGTTTATTATCTGATTGGGAAAAATTGTGGGCGAAAGTTCCAGGTAAATTACACCGTAGGGATGTAACTCCTGATATTGTGAAGGTGAATACCCTGCTCAAAGTTAAACACATTAACAATAACTGTGGAAAGTTAATAGCTAATAAATTCAATACTTTTATAGAAAATGGGGGGGATTTAGAGAAATTAGAGGAACGTTTACAACATGATTTTGTTATGGGAAAACTATAAACAATCTATTGTTTGTAATGTTTTCATATTAGGATGAAAGGCTGTTGTAACAGCCTTTCTTATTTGTTAAAGGTGAGGGAACTCGGATGTCGTAAAAAGCAACCGATTATTCGGATGCATACTTAATGATGCCATGTAAATAAACGGAGTATTCTCGCTGTATACATTCTCTTAACTTGATTTTTCCTTCGCTTGCTAATTCTGCAAGCAGTTCTTCAATCTTTTTTTCATCTTCTTTTGTAGCCTTTGGAATCTCTGTTGCAAAAAAATTACCTCGACTGGAATTACGTAAAGCTTTTAATAAATCAACTTTATTCATTGGGTCCATCCCCTTTATTTATTTAATTTCGACATAAAGGAGTATTTTCCTTTAAATGCTAGTTATTTCTCGAGTTTGCTTATTCGAGGGCTTCCTTTAATAAAATTGACTTAACAAATCAGACGCCTTCTCTTTTTTACGAGAGAAGGCGCCTTATGTTCAATCTTGTTCTTCATTAAACCATAGAGGATCTTTGTTATCGACATCGCCATTGTAATTAATGAGAATTTCATCCCCTGCTTTTATATCTGTGAACGCATAGTAGTCAAACGTGTGATTGTCAAAATTAATTTCATACGTTGCATTCGGTTCATACGAATGGTTAAAAAGCATTCCATAGCCAAGAAGAATCGCAGTATGATTAATCCCGTACTCAAAAACGTAATCAGCGAGCAGTGTTTGCTCGATATGTTCATGCTGGTCGTTAGGGTAAGGAAGGACCGGTGCTTCATGTATAAGCTCGCCTTTTTTTATATCACGTGTAGCGAATACCCCTCTATTCAATTCTCCATCACTTAGTGGAGAAGTTTTTACTTCAATCATGTATTTCACCTGCTCACTTTTAAAGTTTCTTTCTAACTGTAACATTGTTATCGAAATTAAGTAATGGAAAGTTTAATTATTAACGCCAGTATGCTTTATTTTATTTAAAATACTGAGTTTTATTGGGATTCAGAAGAATTTCTATTTTTCATAACAATTATTGCACAAAAGAGAGCAAAAAACTATACGAGCATCTATGGTATAATAAAGGAAAAAAATGTAATTTAAAATATGGAGGTAGGATGGCATGGAAGAACGCATGAACCTCAAAAAAGCTCCATGGGACGATGGGCATCGTCTATGGCCGCTGCCTAATTTGCCGTGGATTATGAAGCAGACATGGAACGATCTTTTGTTTGCTCATTATCCGATTAAACTTGAAGTTTTACAAACGCTAGTGCCTAATGTGCTGCCTTTGGATTCTTTTAACGGTATGGGTTGGATTGGTGTTGTTCCGTTTCATATGACAGGTATTCGAATGCGAGGCTTGCCGCCTCTTCCTGGAACGGATCGATTTCCTGAGCTCAACGTTCGGACGTATGTAACCATTGATGGCAAGCCCGGGGTGTACTTCTTTAGT
>DATMFE010000395.1:0-4835 GCA_035556295.1 Ureibacillus sp. | reverse complement strand
TATTGGTGCTGTAGGTGTCAGTGGTGGTTCTGTAGAACAGGATATACAAGTCGCTCAGTCAGCTGTGCAAGTATTTAGTGAGTTGGAATACTTGTTAAACGGTTAATCGATTTACAGAATATATTTTTGTAATATCTCATTCATTGTAGATGCATATTAAATTCTGTTCAAAACGTACCCTTGGACCACCTCACCTATTACTTCTACTTTACGGTTCTAAGGGTGCAATCTATTTAAACGGAAATATTGTATATATTTGAGATTTATATAAAATTTGGTGATAGAAGTAAGACAAGTCTTATTTATGTTTCCAAGGTGAATGATTGTGCGGAAGCTTATTGTATAAATGAAAGAGCTAATTCAATGATTGGATTAGCTCTTTCATTTATATAACAGTTATGCATTATTCAAACCAAGCTGTTTCATGTTGGAGCAGGGTTAGCAACCCCTAAAGGAAAAGACGTTGGATGGCCTATATTGGAATCAGATGTTGTTTTCTTGAAAAAGGAATAGATAAAATGGAAGAAAGCTTATCATTAGTGATATTTTACAAAAAATGTTAATATATTAATGGTTTAGTACGATTCATTATGAGAGCGCTTTCTTGCTATGTGAAATATAAAAGTTAAAGCAAAGAGGAAAATTAGGAGGGATACAAAATGATTTTTAAACTTAAAAATATCGTAGATTTGAAAACTCTCCAGGAAATTCAAGATCTCTTTGCCGATGCGACAGGTTTGGGAGTTGTTATTTCAGACGAAAATGGAGCACCGCTTACAAAACCTAGTAACTTCACTAACTTTTGTTCCTATATACGCTCAGCATCAGTTGAGGGATTACGGGGATGTATATTATCAGATGAACGTTTAGGAAAAATGGCAGCTAAACAGGGAAAGACAACTATTCACCGTTGTCACTCTGGTCTGGTTGATTTGGCTGCTCCAATCATTCTCGATGAAAAATACCTGGGAGCAATCCTTTGTGGGCAGGTATTAATTCAAGGGCAGGATGAAGAGCGACTTGATCAGGTTCGTCAGAATACAAAAAATCTTCAAATGGACCAGAACATTGTCGATCATTACCTTGATCAAATTGAATTTGCTAATCAAAAACGGGTAGAGGCAGCAGCAGATATGCTTCTTCTAGTTGCCAATTATATTGTTAAGATGGGGGCAAACTATTTTACCCAAGAAGAATTAAATCAAAAAAATCAAAAATTGATGGAGGAACTGCAGCTTCGTGCACAATTGGAGAAAACATTACAAGAAACGCAATTAAAGGTTTTACAGTCACAAGTTAATCCTCATTTCTTATTTAATACTTTAAATACGATTTCACGTCTGGCCTATCTTGAAGGCGCTGAACAGACGCAGGAGGTTACATATGCGCTTGCTAAAATACTTCGGTATAGTTTGCGTAACATAGACCAACTTGTAAGTTTAGCAGAAGAGTTAGAGCATGCTCTAAATTATTTAAACATTCAGCAGTCTAGATTTCGAAACAAAATTCAGTATGAACAAAGTTTGCTTTTTAATGTTGATGCTATAAAAATACCTATTCTTTGTGTCCAGCCAATTATTGAAAATGCTATTCTACATGGGTTTGAATCACAAGGTAAAGTGGCTATTAAACTATGTTGTTTTTCCATGAATGATAACGTGATAATTGAAATTTCTGATAACGGTGTAGGTATTTCACAAGAAAAATTATCATCCATACTTTCAGATGAAAAAACTAAAAGTAATGGTCATACTACGGGAATTGGTATAAAGAACGTACATAAACGAATTCAACATTATTTTGGAGAAGGTTATGGCATTACAGCTATTGAAAGTAGGAAAGGGGCAGGGACTAAAGTTCAGATTACAATCCCGAAAGTTGGGGGGGATTTGGCTTGAAAGTAATGATTGTGGATGACGAACCGTTAGAACGGGAAGTGTTAACATTGATGATCAAGAAACATAACTTTAAAGTAAATCAATTTTTCGAGGCAGAAAATGGTGTTGATGCTGTAAAATTAGCAAAGGAAGAACAGATGGATCTCGTGATTATGGATATTAAAATGCCTATAATGGATGGTCTAATGGCGGCGGAGATTATTAAAAAGGAAGTTTCTCATTGTCGAATAATTTTCCTTACAGCTTATGATGAATTTGATTTTGCCTATCGTACTATTAAATTGGGAGCGGATGATTTTTTATTAAAACCAGCTCATTCAGAAGAGATTCGACGAGCTTTAACGAAGTTTATACCAATGCTTGATACGAACCTCATTCCTACGCATTTAGAAGAAGCAAATGAGCATTACGATATTGTAAAAGTCAAAGATTATATCGAGGTTAATCTTCATATCGAGTTAAATTTAGAGAAGTTATCCAAGCTAGTCCATCTTAATTCACAATACCTTAGTCGTTTGTTTAAACAGGAAACGGGTTTTACTATTACACAATATATAACGAGTCGTCGTTTGGAAAAAGCAAAACATTATCTTGTCCATACGAGGAAAACGGTTGCAGAAATCAGTGAGAAATGTGGGTTTTCTGATTCAAATTATTTTGCGAGGGTTTTCAGAAAATATGAAGGTACGACGCCAACACAGTATCAACAACAAGCTATTGTTGGAAGAAAGAAACGATTAAATTCATTTAATAATTTTGTAATGTAGAGTGTACAGTTTATGTGAATGGGAGAAATAGAAAAATTGGTTCTGGTGCAAAAACTTCAAGACAATATCGTGCAGTGGATTCCAAAGGAAACACAATTGATTTCTATCTCAGTAAAACAAGGGACAAAAGGGCTGCAAAGTGCTTCTTCAAGAAAGCTTTGCGGTCTTTTCATGTCTCTAAGCCTCGAGTTAGTAGAGTCTATAAGAATCGGACTTATCCTATAGCCCTTGAAGAGTTAAAAAAGAGAAAAGCAACCTGATGGTATGCAACTGACAGAACAGAAGTACTTGAATAATATAGAGGATGCATGTACATGCATCCCTGTGTCGAATAGCTACGAGGAAAAGCGTGTTATAAGCTCGGCTAATAGGTGCCAGAATATTTAATTAAGCTAAAAAACCCCCATAATCGGGGGAATCTTGCAATGAATATAAGTTTTAAGAGTTTAAAGTTGATAGTCGTTCATTGTATTTTAACACTACTCAGTTCCTTTAGATTATATTTTATTAGCTTCCGATATAAGGTCGACCTTGCTATTTTCAATTCTTTTGAAACAGCTGAAATATTCCATCCGCTTTGAATTAAGAGTTTTTTTATTAACTCCATTTCTGCTTTTTCCGTTATGGAAAAGCTTGAATGTTCAACTTCGTCAAGTGAATGTTGGGTTTGAAAGTTGGCTAAATAATCGGGTAAGTGAATTTTTTTAATTTCAGCTGAACTGCTAAAGATGACGGCATGTTCTAGGGCGTTTCTTAGTTCCCTTATATTTCCCGGCCATTTGTAGCTTAAAAAGAAACTTTTTGTTTTCTCTTCTAGATGAAAAGGCAAAGGTTTATTATATTTTCTTGCAAATAAAGCTAAATAGTAATCGCTAATGGGAATGATGTCTTCTTTCCTTTCCCATAACGAGGGAACCGTAAATGAGATAACATTTAGCCTGAAAAACAAGTCTCTTCTAAACAGTCCTTCCTCAATCATGGCCTCCAGGTTTCTGTTTGTTGCAGCGATTACTTTTACGTCTATTTTAATGTTCTTTGATGAACCTAATCTAGTAAACTCTTTTTCTTGAAGTACCCTTAGTAAATGCACCTGTAAGTCAATCGGCATTTCTCCGATTTCGTCTAAAAAGATCGTACCACCGTTTGCTTCTTCAAATTTACCTTTCTTTCCTTCCCTTTTTCCCCCTGTAAATGTTCCGCTTTCATAACCGAATAGTTCACTTCCAATTAATTCTTTTTGCATGGCACCGCAATTAATCGTGATAAAAGGTTTATCACTTTTTAAACTTACTTCATGAATATACCTTGCAATCAGTTCTTTGCCCGTACCTGTTTCACCAGTTAACAAAATAGGGGTGTTTACCGATGCAATCTGCTGGCATTTATGTAATATATTTTTTATTTCCGCAGACTCACCAATCAAATAGTGTTTTTTTGAATGAGTTGACATGCTTGATGACGTTCTACTTTTATTTTGGAAAATAGCCATGTAACCAATTTCTTCTTTATTTATCACGATAGGGTTTAAATAGGCGAATTGAAAGCCTTCCGCTTTATTCATGAGATTTGATGGATTTTGAAGAAATTCTTTAATTTTTAAATGGTTATCAAATGTTAGTTCTTTTTTCAAATTTAAGGCATTCAGTAACGTTGGGTCTCCATCAACAAGAACGGATTCGTTACTAAAGACAAGGACAGAATGATCCCTCCATTTGAATGTACATTGGTAATAATATTCTTCCAGTTGCCTATACTTCGTTCTATAAATGGTAAGTAGTTGTTGTTCAATCATCTGTGCGAGGGAGACGGCTAATCCAAGTGTGTGAGGTTGTGTGCTTGGCCAAAGTCCAGTAAAGTCGATTGCTCCAATGATATTTTTGGTATATGGATGAAAAATAGGGGAGGAGGAACATGTCATTGGATGAAAGCCTTCACAAAAATGTTCAGCAGAAAAAACCTGAATGGGCTTTTTAGAAATAATGCTTGTACCAATGGCATTGGTGCCTGCTGCCTCTTCACTCCAATCCATTCCAGGAGAAAAATTCATTTTTTCCATTTTCCTCATAATATCTGGTTCGCCCTTTAAATAAATCATTTTCCCACTTTCATCATTAAGAGTAATTAAGTAGCCAGTCCCAATTAATGTATCATAAATATGGTTGATAATCGG
>DATMFE010000394.1:0-1983 GCA_035556295.1 Ureibacillus sp. | reverse complement strand
TGGGATTGTTAAATTTAGTGTCAAACTAATATAAAGGGGAAGTTGACGGATACTAACTATTAAATCTCTTTATCAACTAAGTAAAGTGGGAGAAAATAATGAGTATTGAAATGAAAAAAGAGCATCTCATCCAGTACGGGTTAAAAGTGTTTGAAGAAATTGGAGCTAATGAAATTTGCAGTGTCTGTATTAGAAGTGGAAGTTCCTGCTGTCGGGGATGTGAATTTTTAAAGGATGGGGAAGGGTGTCAGAAGCGGAACATTTCTTGTATCGCATGGTTATGCGGCCTGCAAAAACATTATTTTGAAGAGGTTGGTTTATTACCTGATTGGGAAAAATTATGGGCGAAAGTTCCAGGTAAATTATACCGTAGGGATGTAACTCCTGATATTGTGAAGGTGAATACTTTGCTCAAAGTTAAACATATTAACAAAAACTCTGGAAAGTTAGTAGCTGATAAATTCAATACTTTTATAGAAAATGGGGGGGATTTAGAAAAATTAGAGGAACGTTTACAACATGATTTTGTTATGGGGAAACTATAAAAAATCTACTGTTCGTAATGTTTTTCATAGTAGGATGAAAGGCTGTTGTAACAGCCTTTCTTATTTGCTAAAGATGAAGGAACTCACATGTCGTAAAAAGTAATCAATTATTCGGATGCATACTTAATTATGCCATGTAAATAAATGGAGTATTCTCGCTGTATACATTCTCTTAACTTGATTTTTCCTTCGCTTGCTAATTCTCCAAGCAATTCTTCAATCTTTTTTTCATCTTCTTTTGTAGCCTTTGGAATCTCTATTGCAAAAAAATTACCTCGACTGGAATTACGTAAAGCTTTTAATAAATCAACCTTATTCATTGGGTCACCCCTTTATCTATTTAATTTCGACATAAAGGAGTATTTTCCTTTAAATACTAGTCATTTCTCGAGTTTACTTATTCAGAGGCTTCCTTTAATAAAATTGGATGAACAAATCAGGCGCCTGCTCTTTTTTACGAGAGAAGGCGCCTGATGTTCAATCTTGTTCTTCATTAAACCATAGAGGATCTTTGTTATCGACATCGCCATTGTAATTAATGAGAATTTCATCCCCTGCTTTTATATCTGTGAACGCATAGTAGTCAAACGTATGATTGTCAAAATTAATCTCATACGTTGCATTCGGTTCATACGAATGATTAAAAAGCATTCCATAGCCAAGAAGAATCGCAGTATGATTGATCCCATACTCAAAAACGTAATCAGCGAGCAGTGTTTGTTCGATGTGTTCATGCTGGTCGTTAGGGTAAGGAAGGACCGGTGCTTCATGTATAAGCTCGCCTTTTTTTATATCGCGTGTAGCGAATACGCCTCTATTCAATTCTCCATCACTTAGTGGAGAGGTTTTTACTTCAATCATGGATTTCACCTGCTCACTTTTAAAAGTTTCTTTCTAACTGTAACATTGTTATTGAAATTAAGTAATGGAAAGTTTAATTATTAATACCATTATGCTTTATTTAAAATATTGAGTTTTAGTGGGATTCAGAAGAATTTCTATTTTTCATAACAATTATTGCACAAAAGAGAACAAAAAACTATACGAGCATCTATGGTATAATTAAGGAAAAAAATGTAACTTGAAATATGGAGGTAGGATAGGCATGGAAGAACACATGAACCTGAAAAAAGCTTCATGGGACGACGGGCATCGTCTATGGCCGCTGCCTAATTTGCCGTGGATTATGAAGCAGACATGGAACGATCTTTTGTTTGCTCATTATCCGATTAAACTTGAAGTTTTACAGGCCCTAGTGCCTAATGTGCTGCCTTTGGATTCTTTTAACGGTATGGGCTGGATTGGTGTTGTTCCGTTTCATATGACAGGTATTCGAATGCGAGGCTTGCCGCCTCTTCCTGGAACGGATCGATTTCCTGAGCTCAACGTTCGGACGTATGTAACCATTGATGGCAAGCCCGGGGTGTACTTCTTTAGT
>DATMFE010000393.1:0-5963 GCA_035556295.1 Ureibacillus sp. | reverse complement strand
GGGAAAACTTAATACAGATGAAAAAGTTCGTTGGATTGCATTGCGTATACCAAATACAAGTGGAATATTCGATGCTGAAGATGGAGATTTTGAAGCAACTGCGGAAAAAGAAACAAAAAAGCAAATTCAACAAATGATTGCTAGACAAGCGCTTGTCTATGCCCTGGATTCATCCGTAGATATGGATACAATTTATAATGAACTTCTTGGTCAACAATACAAAGAATACAAAGACATAGCGGAAATTACGGTAGGTGACTATAAGATTGTCGAAACAAGCTCCGAAAATTTTAACATTTTTGTTATTTCAACAGTAGATGATGAGGTAGATTTGACAGATTATATGTAAGGTTAATATGGAACGCATGTCACTCTGTACATGTGTTCTTTTTGTGATGATTAAAATGTGAAGAATAAGCTTACGGATTATTAACAACCATGGTTTGAGTTTATAGGTATTTAGTAAAGAAAAGGAGAAACCTCACAAAAGTGGAAATTTCTACTTTTGTGAGGTGGAAAATTCTACTTTTGCTAGGTGGAATATTAGGAGGTTTTTTAATGTTTTGTGATTTCTTACCTCTAGCCAATTTTAAAAGATTATACTTCCTCTTTTCACCACATGTTCTACTAGATTATCACCTAAATAATAAGCTATATTGCGATAATCATTTGTATCCCAAATTAAAATATCCGCTAGCAATCCTTCTTTTAACACGCCTCTATCAGATAAATTTAAAGCACGCGCTCCACCATATGTTGCGGCTTTAATCGCTTCTTCAATACTAAAGTGATATAAACGACATGCTAAATTAATAACAAATTGCATGGACATTGTATAGCTCGCTGGACATAAATCGGTTGCTAAGGCTACCGTTACGCCACTATCCAATATTTCTCGTGCATTGAATGGTCTTTTATGAGCAACAGCAAAATCCAAAGAAGGCATTAATACGGCTGTTACATTTTTTTCTCTTAAACTATCTAATACTTTTTTTGGCGTATAATTTAAATGATCGATTGAAACCATGGCCATTTCAGCTGCTAAATCGGAACCTCCAATATAAGAATAAGCATCCGCATGTATTTTTGGAAGCATGTCGTATTTCAGACCAGCCTGCAAAATTTCTCGAGATTCCTCTTTCGTAAAGTATCCATCATCGCACCACACATCACAAAATGTAGCTAAGTTTTTCTCTGCTACCTGTGGAATCATTTCTTCTATGATGACTTTGATATACTCAGCTTTTGTTAAATCATCAGGTATTCCATGTGCACCTAAAAATGTATTAATAATGTCTGCATTGGTTACTTCATTTAAATGTTTACTTACTTCTAATATTTTGATTTCACTTTCAACCGTTAAACCATAACCGCTTTTACTTTCAATCGTCGTAATGCCGTACTCCACCATTTTTTCTACTCTTTTTTTAGACTGCGCTAGCAAACTTTCAAAACTTTCGTTTTGCGTTTGCTTAATGGTTTCATGTGGTCCCATTAATAACCCTTGCTTACGCAATAAATCTATGTCTTCTCCAGCAACTTTTGCTGCATATTCTGCAACCCTTGATCCCGAAAAAACAAGGTGCGTATGCGAATCAATAAATCCAGGACTTACGACTTTATCCTTTGCATCGATTATTTGTGCTGAATCAATATTATAATTATTTGCAATCTCTTCAAAATCTGCAATACAAAGGATTTTTTCTCCTTTTATCGCAATGCTTTTATTTTTTAATAAGCCGATATCATTGGCAGCTTCTCCTACACACGTTACAATTTCTTGAGCATCTCGAATAATTAAATCAACTGACTGCATCTGTATTCTCCGCTTTCTCAATATGCTTTTCACGCCATTTTATAATTAATTGAACGGCTGTTTTAACAGCGTTCACTAAGTTTTCTACGCTAATATGCTCTTGATACGTGTGTAAATTTTTAAATCCATTTCCTAGTGTGATACAAACTAAACCATTTTCATTTAATGTATTTGTATCGGCACCACCTAAAGTGTCACATACGTAGTACGAAATATTTTCATCTTTAAACGATTCAATGGCGTTTTCCACTAATAAATGGTTTTTCTCAATTTCAAAGCCGATGTATTTTTTCTCTACTGTAAAATTAACAGAAGCTGTATAACTCTGTGCTGCCTTTGATGCCGCTAAATAAATTGTATCTAGTGTATTATCTAAATCTTCTTGTGTGAAGGCACGTACCTCTCCAATCATATTTACTGTTCCTGGAATAATTGAAGATAAATCGCCACCATTAATAATCCCAATATTCGCTAATACATTTTCTTTTATTTCACCTTGAGGTACTGCCTTTAGTACATCTGCTGCCACAATAAATGCATTAATTCCTTCTTTTGGATTTAATCCAATATGGGATGCTTTTCCAATAACTTCAATATAAAACTTACTACTGAAAGGTCCCTTTTTAATAATTTGGCCAACATCTCCGTCGCTATCAAAAATATAACCGTACTTACTTTGAACTTTACTGTAATTTAAATATCTTGCACCTCTTAATCCTTGTTGCTCACTAACTGTTAATATTAATTCAATTGGGCCAGTTGGAATATTGTTTTGTTGAATATATTCAATCGCTTCAATATAAGCTGTTAGTGCTGCTCGATCGTCTGCCCCTAAAATCGTAGTGCCATCAGAATAAATCACACCATCGCGAATAATCGGTTTTAACCCTTTCGTTGGTAATACCGTGTCCATATGCGTTGATAAAAAAAGTGGGGGTAAATCTGGTATCGTACCTTCCCAATAAGCAATCATATTCCCGACTTCTCCATCAAAATGATGGTGGGCTTCATCATACTGAATCGTAAATCCTAATGATTTTAATTTCTTTTCTATTTGTTCTGCTATGAACCCTTCCTTCGTGCTAGGTGCATCCATTTTTGCCCACTCTAAAAAATTTCGAACAACTTTATCTGTATCAACGTTAAGCTCTAAACTCGTAGTCATGAAATTCCACCTTTCTCATATGTCCAACCTAATAAATTTTCAGCCAATATAAATTGTTTTAAAGTGATTAAATTTCGAATGCGACTAGATGAAATTGCTTCACCGTCTTCACTAAGTTGAATTTCACTTACATTTACATCGAAAATACGTTGTAAGTCAGAAATCTCACCTTTGCGTCCTGCACCGAAACGAAAATTACTTCCTATATAGACCGTTAATGGTTGTAATTTTTTAATTTCTTCAATAAACTCGTCTTTCGTTTTTTTCATATACATTTCATTGAATTGTGCAACGACAATCATATCGACTCCTAGTTTTTTTAGCCGATTGATTTTTTCCTCCAGACTACATAGTTGAATCGTTTTTTGAAAGTACACTTTAGGAGGAAGTGAAAACGTATAAACAACCAATGGTACATTTTGTTTCCTAGCCTTTTTTCTTGCCTCGCTAATTAAATATTGATGTCCTTTATGAACACCATCAAATGCACCGATGACTAAAATACAGCTGGTTAAATTAGGTACTTGATTGTGGAATAATATCATCACGTTCCTCCTTTCAAAAGTACATTGGAGTAAAGTGATTACTTTACTCCAATACAGGTCAATTCATTAAAGAACAGGTTCAGGTAATTTAATATTCGCTGCTTTTTTCACCAATTCGCGTGCAGGATTTAAATCAAAGTTGTTAAATGTAGCTGCATATTGTGCGAATGGTGGCGCTTGTGCAAATAATTCGAAGGAAATTTGGTGTCCAGCATGTGAAGAATCTAATAAATCACGTGCAAAATAAAGAAGTTTTGTACGTTCTTCTGCACTCCAGTCACCAATTGAATAGAATTGCTCAATGTATGGTTTCACATCCGGATGATTAATTGTTTCAATATCCGGCGTAATTGCGATTTGTCCTCCTACTAATTCGCGAGTTAAATGCGCCATTGCTGGGAAATGTTTTAATGCATAAATACGACCAGTGTATAGTAGTGATTGATTTGGCATCATTAATCCGCCAGGGCTTACTTCTGCATTCGCAACAGCAGATGTTAAATGAGCATTGATTGTTTCGCGATAGCAAATAAGTTCTGTTAATTTTTCTTGAACAGCTGGTAGCTTTGTTAAACCTGTTTGTTCCACATTTAACACCGCTGTACCAAGTAATAAGTCTGCTCGACGTAATAAACGTATTACATAGTTAAATGCTGAATAACGGTGTACGTTTTTCCGGATGAATTGAACAGATTTTAAGTTATTATGGAATAATACATTTTCCCAAGGGATTAGTACGTTATCGAATACTAACAATGTATCGATTTCCTCAAATTGAGTAGAAATTGGATAGTTTTCTTTCGATTTATTTTTCCCTAATGGCGAACGACAAATATGTTTTAACCCTGGTGCACCCATATCGCAAATAAATCCAGATGCATAAGGTAACATACTTTCATCTGTCCAGTTAGAAATTGTTGGTTTTACAAACGCTTGGTGCGCATATACCGCAGCAGTTTCAAATTTCGCACCGCTTACGACAATCCCTTTATCATTTTCTTCTACAACGCGAAGAAGGTTATTTTCAGCACCTGCTTTTCCAGAGAATAGTTTCGAGCGATCTCCTTTTGGGTCCGTATTTGCAGATACATGGTAAATATCTTCTTTTGCAATACGATCGATATGATGTTTAATGTTATCTGCATATGTTGGATCTATTTCATTTAACGTTTCTTGTGCATCATATAATGACCACATTTCACCAATTGTTTCATCACCAACACGATATACTACACCACCAAGATCATCTAGCACTGTTTCTACGTAAGTTCGAATACTTGCTAAATCTTCTTTTGTTTTTGGCATGCTATAGCCTCGGCTAATAACATCGCCGTCTTCTAGTGTTACTGTGCAACGCTCTTTATACTTTTCTTCATGATTGATATCATACATTCTTGCTTTTACATCAATAATTGGTTTAAACGCTGGATGATCTGCAATATTTCCTTTTACTTTTTCTCCATCAATATAGACTTCTCTTCCATCATTTAATGAATCTTTATACTGTTTTCCTGTCATTAATGCCATTTAACATCTCTCCTTATTCTTGAATAAATTTTCCAAATTGTCCTCTGTAATAGGCAAGAGGTTCCGATTGCTCGTGTATGATTGCTTCAGTTGGTCGACCGATAAAAATTTTATGGGTCCCTCCAATATGTTCTTCTACTAATTCACATTCAATTGATACATGACAATCCGCTAATACAGGCAAGCCCGTTGTGCTTTTTTCAACCTCAATACCTTTAAACTTATCGTCGCTCGGTATTGCGAATTGCTTCGCAATACTTCCTTGCTCCTCACGCAATATGTTCACGACAAACTGCTTTGTTTGTGAAATAGCATGGCTTGTACCGGCATTTTGATTAATACAAACTATTAACATCGGTGGCTCTAAAGATAAAGACGTAACAGCACTGGCAGTTAAACCATATTGCTTGTCGTCTAGTGTTGTTGTAATCACGCTAACCCCTGACATAAAGTGCCCAATAATATTTCTAAAGTCTTGAGGTTCAATATTCGTATAATAAGTTGAAACGACTTCTTGGGAGCTCTTCATACCGCACCTTCTTTCATCTAATTTTTTTCACTAACTCGCTTTTTATATGCTAGCTTCCTTAACTGATGGATTTAATTCTGGCTCTATTTCTTCTACTTCCCCTCCATATGCAGCTTTACGGAATTCATCTGCTTTTTCATATTCTGGTTTCGTTAATAAACTTACAATAATGAACACTGCTAAACTGATAATCATACCAATCAAAATTCGTACTGTTCCGATTGGCCAAAAATATGGTAATTTCACGCCTAAATCAATCATGAAATTGTATAATACAAAGGAACTTCCAATGATAATTGCGGAGACTGCACCAATAGATGTTGCTCTTTTCCATAAGAAACATGCTAATAATGGAACTAATACACCTACTGCTAAAATGTC
>DATMFE010000392.1:0-16712 GCA_035556295.1 Ureibacillus sp. | reverse complement strand
CATCCATCGCATCAATAGATGAAATTACCAATCTCTCATTAAATGAATTCTTTAAATATATATCCGAAGAAATCTTTGAAAATATGAAAGATCAACATCAAGATGCATTATTAAAATTTAGTATATTTTCTACTTTATCTGCAGAGCTTATTGAGCAATTTTATGGTAAGGATATGGCTAATCAATTATCAGAGCTAGTAAAGATTCAAGGTTTCATCCAACCTTTACATGGACAAAAAGAATTTCGTTTCCATGTATTGTTCCAGCAATTTTTAGAGATGAAGCTAAAAGAAAAGGATGAAGTAGAATTTATGTCGCTTCATATGAAGGCTGCTCATTATTTTATTCATGATCATAAGCCTATGTTTGCTCTACACCATGCTAATAAAGCAAAAGATGAATTATTAATCGCTGAGATATTAGTTAAATTTGCATCTAATTTTATCGATGCCGGACAATTTGATTATTATTTAGAACGTATAAAAGAATTATCGAACGAAACGAAGGAAAATTTTTATGCACTATTCTTTTACGAAGGAGAATGTCTAAGATATAAAGCGCAATATGAAAAAGCAAAAAAATCATATGACCTATGTGTTGTATTTGCACAAGAACAGCAGAATCATTATTTTATCTTAAAAGCATACGCAGGCATTGCACATATTTATTTAGACACAATCCAACCCGCATTCGCAGAAGATTATTTAGAAAAGGCTTTAAGTATTGCTCAAAGTGTAAAGATGGATCAAGAAGAACTATATCTGTTACAAAGACAATATGCTGAAAATCTCGTAAACTTGGGTAAAGCATATGAAGCTGAGCAATGGGTTAAGGAAATGAAATTACCTGAAGAAGTTTTATACCAAGGAAATTTAGATGTTAGAACTTTATTAAGGCAAGGGAAGTTAAGAGAAGCTAAATTACTCATTAAATTAAGGGAAGCTAAAGGTGCATTACCACTAGATGCGCATCGGGAATCGGATGTTTTACATTCCCTAATTCTCTCAATGTTAGGAGAAGTCGAAGAATCTTTTGTTCGAGCGAATAATTGCGTTAAAAATAGTGAACGTGAATTTTCTCAATATGCTGAAGCGGTTGCTTATTTACGCAGAGGTCATGCACTACTACTCTTAAATCCATTTGACGTGAGGGAAGCGGAGAAAAGCTATATAAAAACAATAGCTATAATGGATGAAATACATGTATCTAGAGCAAAAGCGGAGTCCTATATGGGATTAGCCCTTGTTTATAGTAGAATGGGTCAAATCGAGGAAGCCATATCATATGCAAATCTAGGTTTATATGAAACGGAAAGGGTTCAAGATGCCTGGGTATCAGCACTCTTACTAACTACTTTTACTAAAATTCATGTAGAAAATCATAATCTAAATGAAGCATTAAAATATGCAAATCGTGCTAGAAACTTTTTCACATTATGCAAAGATCAATATGGACAGATGGTAACTGATTTTTGGATTGCATATATTTATTATTTGCAAAATAATAAAGAGCAATTTGCTACTAAGTACAGACAATTTATTGCAAGCTGTTTTAGTCATGAATTTGAATTCTTCTTACAAAAGGTCACATTATTAGGTCCTAGAAATCTATTAATTTTCCAACAATTATTTTCATTTCAATTATCAATTTCAGAAATGGATGACTTGAAGAAAGTTGCTCATATACTGAAATATAAAGAATCGGAGACGGTGCCTAAATATTATATTTCTATTAATTTGTTAGGGGCATTTAGCATTACGAGAGATTATTTAGAAATAGATGATAAAGAATGGAAACGTGAGAAAGCGAAAGAATTATTTCTCTATCTATTATTAAATAAAGAGCGTTATATAACTAAAGACGAGTTATTACATGTTCTTTGGCCAAATGGAAACGATGTGGCGATGACAAGAGATTTCAAAGTGATTTATAATGCTTGTTTGAAAGTGTTAGAGCCTGAAAGAAATGCTAGAGAAGAAAGTGCCTATATCATACGAAAAAATTCAATGTTTCAACTACATCCAAGTGTAGTTGAGTCTACTGATGTAGAATCTTTTAAAAAATTTGCAACCCTTGGTTTAGAAGAAAGGGAACCTTCTATAGCTAACGAATGGCTATTAATCGCCGTATCCTTATATAAAGGAAATCTTTTAGAGGAATATCAGCATTTAGAATGGGTGCAACAAAAAAGAGATGAACTTATCAATTTATACATTTTAGTGATCGAAAGAATTGCACAAAATTTTACTAGATTAAAGAAATATAAAAAGGTAATTACTTGGGCCGAAAAACTATTACAACTTGATAATACATGGGAAGAAGGATATCGGCTTCTTATGCTGAGCTATTATTATTTAAACAACCGACCTCAAGCTGTAAAATGGTACGAAAAATGTGTAGAAGTTTTAGAAAACGAGTTAAATATTGAACCAATGGAATCAACCTATGAAATACACGAAATGATTATTCGCTAATGCACTAGAGAGTGAAAACACTCTATATCGCATTAGCTTTTTTTATGAAATTATAGTTAAACTGAATGTTTTTAGGTAGAAGAAATCCAAAATTGTGCAGTTTCAGGATGTACAATTTTTCTGAGCAATTACCGATTTTATCTAGAAAGTGTTTCAATAATTCACGAAATTGTAACTTATTTGTAACTTCTATGGTTTATCTTATATTCAAAGCAAATGAAAGCGCTTTAAAAACATAAGGGGGTATTTACATGAAAAAGTTTTGGTATCTGTTGATGATGACGTTTTTAGTAGTCATCCTTGCAGCTTGTGGTGGTCAGCAATCGTCTACGACTACGAATACACCAAGTAATTCTACTGACACTAAAGATGAAACATCTGAAGAACAAGCAGAAGAGACACAGACAACTGAATCTGGTGGCACAATTAAAATCGGTGTTCTTGCATCGTTAACTGGTGCACTAGAATCTTATGGTAAACAAACACAAAAGGGCTTTGAGTTAGGTCTTGAGTATGCAACAGGGGGAACAATGGAAGTTGCAGGTAAAAAGATCGAAGTGGTTTATGAAGACACTGAAACGAAACCGGAAGTAGCTGTACAAAAAGCTACGAAATTGCTAGAAGATGACCAAGTAGATTTCTTAATTGGTTCATCAAGCTCTGGTGATACGTTAGCAGTTCTTCCTTTAGCAGAAGAATATGAAACAATTATGGTTGTTGAACCTGCAGTTGCTGATAGTATTACAGGTTCAGAGTTTAACCCATTTATTTTTAGAACAGCTCGAAACTCGTCACAAGACGCATATGCAGCAGCTGCTGCTATTGCTGGTGAAGGTGTAAAAATTGCGACTTTTGCTCCTGACTATTCATTCGGTTGGGATGGAGTTTCTGCATTCAAAACTGCAGCTTTAGAATTAGGTGCTGAAATTGTTGCTGAAGAGTATGCACCAGCTGACGCAACTGACTTCACATCTAATTTACAAAAAATCATTGATGCAAAACCAGATTATTTATTTGTTGTTTGGGCTGGTGCAAACTCGCCTTGGGGACAAATTAATGACATGAAATTACAAGAAAATGGCATCAAAATTTCAACAGGAGCTCCGGATATCCCTGCTTTAATGACAATGGGTCAATTAGTTGGTATGGAAGGATTCTCTGTTTACTATCACACATTACCGAACAATCCTATTAATGATTGGTTAGTAGAAGAACACAAAAAACGTTTCAACGGTGAAGTTCCTGATTTATTCACTCCAGGTGGATTTGCAGCTGCGATGGCAATTGTAACTGCATTAGAAAAATCTGGCGGAGATGCTGATGGAAATACGTTAATTCCAGTTATGGAAGGTATGTCATTCGAAACGCCAAAAGGAACAATGACTTTCCGCAAAGAAGACCATCAAGCATTACAACCACTTTACTCTATCAAACTAGAGCAAATGGATGGATTTGATTATCCAGTTCCAGTTTTGATTCGTGAATTATCACCTGAAGAAACTGAACCGCCAATTATGAACTAAAGTATAGCAATTGAGACAGACCAAGTATTTTGGTCTGTTTCTCTTAAAATCTTTTCATAGATTCGTAGTTTCTTATTTTTAATTTTGTTCTGGAGTCTTGTTTAAAAGATTTTAAGAGGAGCAGATAGGAGGAGAAAAAATGGAACCAATTATTCGAACAGAAAATTTAAGTATAAGTTTTGGTGGCCATAAAGCGGTAGATCGCGTTAATTTCGAAATGCCGGAAAAACATTTCAAGTCCATTATCGGACCAAATGGAGCAGGTAAGACGACATTCTTTAATTTAATAAGCGGCGAACTAAAAGCAACTGAAGGTGATGTATTTTTCAGAGGAAAATCATTAGCAAATTTATCTTCAGTAGAACGCACAAGATTAGGATTAGGTCGTTCTTTTCAAATAACAAATGTGTTTCCAAACTTAACAGTATTGGAAAATGTTCGTTTAGCTGTCCAGTCAAAAGAAAAAATTCGGTTTAACCCTTTTAAGCATTATTTACAATACAAAAAAATTACTGAAGAAGCAATGGCTATTCTTGAACAAGTACTACTAGGTAACAAAGCTCATCACATTGCAAGTCAATTAGCACATGGAGAAAAGCGGAAATTAGAAATTGCCATGTTACTAGCTCTAGATACTGAAGTTCTACTATTGGATGAACCAACAGCAGGAATGTCTTTAGAAGAAGTACCTGCAATTCTGGATGTCATCAAATCCATTAAGAGCAGAGGCGATAAAACGATCCTACTAATTGAACATAAGATGGATATGATTTTAGACTTGTCCGATTCCATTATGGTTTTATTCAACGGCAAATTACTAGCTGATGGATCGCCAAGTGAAATCATGAACAATGCAACGGTTCAAAATGCTTATTTAGGAGGGCTTTATGATGACGAGCTTATTGAAACTTGATAATATCCACACTCATATTGGTCAGTACCATATTTTACAAGGAGTTCATTTTGAAGCAAAAGAAGGTGAAGTTTCAGTACTTCTTGGACGAAATGGTGCTGGGAAAACAACGACATTAAAGACCATTATTGGATTAACACCTGCCTCAAGCGGTACAGTGACTTTTCTTAATGGGGATATTACAAAAAAGCCCACTTATGATATAGCAAATTTAGGTATTGGTTATGTACCAGAGGATCAGGGGATTTTTGCTCAATTATCAGTTGAAGAGAATATTAAAGTCGCAATGCGAAAAGAAACGGATGAAAGCAAAGAAAAGCTTGAGTACGTCTTAAATTTATTTCCTGATTTAAAAAAGTTCTGGAAAAAGGCCGGTGGTAATTTATCTGGCGGTCAAAAGCAAATGTTAGCGATGGCAAGAGCATTTGTAAATGATAGCAAATTACTATTAATCGATGAACCATCAAAGGGTCTGGCACCAATAGTTATAGAAAAGGTAATGGAAGCAATTATTGAGATGAAAAAGAGAACAACGATCGTTTTAGTTGAACAAAACTTCATAATGGCTAGCAAGATAGGTGATTCCTTCACATTAATAGACGATGGAAAAACAGTTCACCATGGTCAAATGAAAGAACTAATTGCAGATGATGAGTTAAAGCATAAATACTTAGGAATCGGTTAAAGGGGGGAACTACGTGGATTTAATTATTAGTTTAGTGATAAATGGTCTTGCAACGGGGATGTTAATCTTTTTGCTTGCAGCTGGCCTTACACTTATTTTTGGTCTAATGGATGTTCTTAATTTTGCACATGGTGGTTTATTTGTTTGGGGAGCCTATGCGGGAATCTTTAGTTACGCTTATACAGGTAGCTTTACCTTGGGAATTATCGCTGCAATTATAACTGGGCTTATTTTAGGATTTATCATGGAAAAATTAATTATCAAGCCAGTTTATGGAAACCATGTTCAACAAATTTTGATTACTCTTGGTACTATGTTAGTTCTTCAAGAGATGATTAAAGTTTTCTTTGGGCCAAATGTGGTTGCGGTAAAAGTACCAGAATTACTAGCAGGCAGTTGGCAAGTAGGAGATATTATTATCATCAAATATCGTATTTTCATAATAATCTTCGGATTTATCGTATTTGGTCTTTTCCACTACATTCTTACTCGTACAAAAATCGGACTCATTGTTCGTGCAGGAGTTATGAATAAAGAAATGGTGCAGGCATTAGGTATTAATATTAAACGTATCTTTTTATTTGTCTTTATGACAGGAGCTGCTCTTGCGGCAGTTGCTGGTGTGTTAATGGCACCTTATTCAGGTGCGATTTATGCAGAACTTGGAATGGAATATGCGATTCTAGCATTTATCGTAGTAGTAATTGGGGGAATGGGAAGCTTCCAAGGATCCCTCTTTGCTGCAATATTAGTAGGCTTAGCAGGCAGCTTTATGGCTTATTATGTTCCTTATCTATCACTTGCAGTAAATATGATAATAATGGCTGTTGTATTAATTTTCCGTCCTCAAGGATTATTTACAGCCGCGAAGGGGTGAGATGATGAATAAACCACTATTACTTTCTAGGTCAAACATTATTTTATTTATTATATTGCTTGCCCTGATTGCATTTCCATTTGTAATGGACTCTCGTACATTAACAATTCTTATAACCCAAATATTAATTTTCGGTATTTTAGCAATGAGTTATGATATATTGCTTGGCTATACCGGAATAGTTTCTTTTGGTCATGCAATGTTCTTTGGGATAGGTGCTTATTGTACAGCTATTATGTTAAATGATTTTGAATCAACGATTGGCACATTTATTGGATCCATCATTGTTGGAATGATCATTGCTGGAATATTAAGTTTCATTGTAGGATTACTTACTTTACGTTTAAAAAGTCATTTCTTTGCAATGTTAACAATGGCCATCTCTGGTCTTCTATTAGTAGTTGCAGAGAAATGGAGAGATGTAACAAGAGGGAATGATGGGTTTACATTTAAAGCTCCAGAAGTATTTAAAGATCGCGTGATGTTTTATTTAGTTGTTTTAGCACTATTAGTCATTGTGTTTATTGCTTTGAAGCGATTTGTTAGCTCTCCTCTAGGTCGTGTATTAATTGCCGTTCGAGAAAACGAGCAAAGAACAAAATCGTTAGGATTTAAAACACTATATTATAAAGTCATCGCTTCAGTCGTAGCAGGAGTTATCGCAAGTTTAGCTGGTTCCCTTTATGCGGTGTCACTTCGCTTTGTGAATACGAGCGTATTGACAATGGAGGTTACACTAGATGCATTATTAATGACAATAATAGGTGGCGTTGGAACGTTAATTGGTCCACTAATCGGTTCAGTTGTAATCGAATCTGCTCAACACTACTTATCAGGGTTAGCACGTGATTTCCCGATTTTTGAACGATGGATTATATTCTTTGGAATTATTTATATCCTAGCAGTAATTTTCTTCCCTAAAGGAATTGTTGGTACTCTTCAAATGAAGTATTTTCAATGGAAAAATAAGAAAAATCAATTAAATGTCGTTCCACTTTCTAAAAATAAGGAGAGTTCGAAATGAGTGTAGGGATTATTGGAATAGGTGTATATTTACCAACTGAACGAATGACTGGGGAAGAGATTGCTAATTTAGCAGATTTACCCGTTCATATTGTAAAGTCAAAAATGGGTATAAATCAAAAAACAATCGCAGGTAATGATGACCATACAGTTGCGATGGGAATTCGTGCTGCAAAAGATGCTATTCAAAATGCGAACATTGATCCAAGCGAAATTGATGTCATCATCTATATTGGAGAAGAACATAAGGAATATCCCTTATGGACAGCCGCAATAAAAATGCAAGAGGATATTGGTGCTACAAATGCTTGGGCATTTGATACGCAGTTAAGATGTGGCACAACTATTATGGCTATGAAACTTGCGAAGAGTTTAATGATAGCTGACGAAAATATTAATACAGTGCTACTTGCTGGGGGATATCGTAATCACGATTTCATTGATTATAAAAATGAAAGAACGAGATTCATGTTTAATTTAGGCGCAGGTGGTGGGGCTCTTATTTTGCGAAAAGATGTAAAAGAAAATGTTGTTTATGAAAGTGAAATTATTACGGATGGTTCATTTTCTGAAGATGTATTAGTACCAGTAGGAGGAACGAAAGAACCATTAACAAAAGAACATTTAGAGCAAGGGTTATTCAGATTAGATGTTCTTGATCCTGCGGGCATGAAGAGCAGACTTGAGCAAAAGTCTTTAGATAATTTTATCAAGGTCATTCGAAATTCCATTATAAAAAGTGGATTCCAAGAAAGTGATTTATCTTATATAGGGATGCTCCACGTAAAGAAATCAGCTCATGATTATGTATTAAAAGCTTTTAATTTAGAACAAGAAAATTCTATTTATCTTTCCGACTACGGACACATTGGTCAAATCGATCAAATATTATCGCTTAAACTAGCTCTAGAAGAAGGTAAAATCAAAGATGGCGATGTAATTACTTTAGTAAGTGCTGGAATTGGTTACGCATGGGGTGCAATTACAATTCAATGGGGAAAAGAAAAGGAGTGAGTGGTATGAAAGTGATTGAACAATTAAAAGTGGTGGAATTATCAAATGGTGAGACAATTACTTATCGTGAAAGACCAGGTGGCGAAAAGTTAGTACTATTCATACATGGAAATATGACGTCATCAAAACATTGGGATATTTTAATGGATACATTTAATGAAGATTATACAATTATTGCACCAGATTTAAGAGGTTTTGGTGGCTCAACATATAATAAAAGAGCTTCCCATGTCCGTGATTTCAGTAATGATATTAAACTATTTGTTGATAGTTTAGGGTTGAAAAAGTTTAGTTTAGTCGGTTGGTCTTTTGGTGGGACGGTATGTATGCAGTTTTGCGCAGATAATCCAGAATATTGTGAAAAACTAGTTTTACTAGCTTCCGGTTCTACTCGTGGCTATGCACACTATAAGACAAATAGTGATGGCTCACCAGATGTAACTACTCGTTTTACAACAATCGAGGAAATCGAAAGTGACGAAATGAGAACGATACCGATGCAAGCGCTCTATGATACGAAGAATCGTGATGGGTTAAAGCTGGTATGGAATTCTGCAATCTATACTCACAAACAACCAGGTGAAGAAAAATATAATGAGTATATAGATGACATGTTAACACAAAGAAATTTAGCTGATGTCTATCACGCTCTTAACACATTTAATATTAGTCATGTAGATAATGTAGCAGCTAAAGGCACTGGAGAAATTGATAAAATCAATATCCCAGTACTAAACCTTTACGGTGAACGCGATTTAGTTGTGCCATATATCATGACACAAGAAATTACAGAAGATTTTGGTGATAAGGCGAAAACCGTAAAATTAGAAAACTGTGGTCATTCCCCATTAATTGATGACTTGCAACAATTAAAAACAGCAATAGAAAACTTTTTAAACTAGGTGGTGGAAGTTGTGAGATTAACAGATAAAGTAGCGATCATAACAGGTGGTGCCAATGGAATTGGTAAAGCTGCCGTTGAAGTATTTGTAAATGAAGGCGCAAAAGTAGTCATTGCTGATTTTGCTGAGGAACAAGGAAAACAACTCGAAAGTGAATTATTGGAAAAAAACTATGATGTTCTATTCGTCAAATTAAATGTAGCAAATAAAGAAAGTGTTCAAAATATGGTAGATACTGTTCTATCAAAATACGGAAAGATTGATATTTTAATCAATAATGCCGGCATTACAAAAGATGCCATGCTAGTAAAAATGACAGAAGAGGATTTTGATCGTGTTTTAGATGTGAATTTAAAGGGTGTCTTTAACTGCACTCAAGCAGTGGTACCGCATATGGTTGCACAAGGATATGGTAAAGTCATAAACACTTCCTCAGTGAGTGGTGTGTATGGAAACGTTGGTCAAACGAACTATGCAGCAACGAAAGCTGCAGTAGTTGGCATGACAAAAACTTGGGCAAAGGAATTAGGTCGAAAAGGAATTAATGTTAACGCAGTAGCTCCTGGTTTTACGAAAACGTCTATGACAGAGAAAATGCCAGAAAAAGTATTAACCTACATGGAGTCCATAGTAAGTCTACAACGATTAGGAAACCCAAAAGATATTGCCAATGCTTATTTATTTTTAGCATCAGACGAATCAAGTTATGTAAATGGGCATGTTTTACATGTTGATGGAGGAATAATGATGTGATTAGGGGTGAGTAACATGTTTAATGAACAAAACTGGATATTAAATCGAGCAAAATTAACCCCTGAAAAGAGCGCATTAATTGATATTCAGACAAAACGGAACTGGACATATGAAGAACTTGCCAATAAAACGTTGAACGCTTATCAATATCTACATGCACTTGGTATACAAAAGGGAGACCGCGTTGCGGTTCTCTCTGAAAATTCTATTGATCTATTTCCTTTGTTATTTGCATGTGGAATAGGTGGATATATATATGTACCAATTAATTGGCGTTTAAGTACGGGAGAACAACAATCTATTTTATACGATTCAACTCCCACTGTTCTTTTAACGGATACTAAGTATAAAGATTTGGGAGAAGTAATCTATCCAGCAAAAACGAAAAATATTTATGAAATCATTAATTTTCAACCGAAAGAATATGTTCCTATTGAAAACTCAACATGGAGTAGTTCAGATGCATGGCTAATGATTTATACAGGTGGAACGACCGGAAAACCAAAAGGAGTTGTTCTTTCTTTCGATGCAGTAAACTGGAATGCAATAAACACAATCGTCAGTTGGAGTCTAGAAGATAACGATTGTACATTAAATTATATGCCGCTTTTTCATACAGGTGGTTTAAATGCATTGACGATTCCAATTTTAATGGTTGGTGGAACAGTCGTAGTTGGTAACAAATTCGATCCCGAAGAAGCAATTAGAGCAATTGATGACTATCGTACGACAGTCTCATTATTTGTTCCAACGATGTATCAGTCAATGATTGAAACAGAATACTTCAAACAATCATCGTTTCCGACAGTAAAATTATTTTTGTCTGGAGGAGCGCCATGTCCAAAAACAATTTACCATCATTTCTTTAAGAAAGGGTTAAAGTTTAAAGAAGGATATGGCCTGACAGAAGCAGGACCAAATAATTTCTTTATCTCTCCCGAACGTTCGGCAATAAAGCCTGGTTCAGTCGGTAGAAGTATGGTATTTAATTCTATCAAGATATTGAATACAAAAGGGGAACTCTGTGGTCCAAATGAAGTAGGAGAACTTTTTGTTCAAGGTAAGCATATGTTTTCATACTATTGGAACAATCCAGAAGAGACTAATAAAACGATTATTGATGGTTGGTTAAAAACAGGCGATCTTGCTAAGATGGATGAAGAGGGGGACGTCTATATTGTCGGACGTTCCAAAGATATGATTATTACTGGTGGTGAAAACGTCTATCCACAAGAAGTGGAGCAATGTATCATTACTCACCCAAATGTAAAAGAAGTAGCTGTGGTCGGATTAAAGGATTCAAGATGGGGTGAAGTAGTTACTGCCATTGTAATCAGTGATCAAAGCAATGAAATATTATGTGATGAAATTAAATCATTATGTAGAGACCACCTCGGATCCTATAAAGTTCCTAAGAAGATTTTCTTCACAAATGAATTACCAAAAACACATGTTGGTAAAATTGATAAAAAGAAATTAGTCGAATTATATGAAGAAAAAAATCCTCCCCAAACTAGTACTGGCTAGTAGGGGAGGTTTTCATTTATAAGATAACATTTTAGATTTTATTAGCGTCCTATTAGATGAGGATATCCAACAGAACCTAATGGTGATGTATTAATAATATCGATCACTGGAATAGTGTAAGCAATTAAAATTAAAGCAGCTAATATGATTCCCCAAACTTTGAAATTCTCTAGAATTGCTGGTGTTTTTGCAGCACCTTCTGCAACTTCCGCAACAGGGAATTCTTGTTCACCTTTTGGTGCAAGCCATAATAAGTTAATTACTACACCAATGATTACTAAGATTGAAAGGAATAGTATTGTTCCACCAACTGCTTGAGCAATTTGATAAGTAATCCATTCAGAAGCTTGTTCTGAACCACCATAAGTAGAATACTCAGAACGACGTGGAGCACCAAATAATCCAGCAATGTGCATTGCACCAGACATAATAAGCATACCCGTAGCCCATAAAATACCAGCTGTGTTTGCCATATTATTAATTCTCTTTGTTAATTTACGACCAGTTAAATGTGGGATTAACCAGAATGCTGCTCCGAAATATGTTAATACTACTGCAGTTGCAACAGTCAAATGGAAGTGACCTGTTACCCAGATTGTATTATGGATTAATTGGTTCAATTGGTAAGATGCATTAACAATACCACCTGCACCACCAGGGATAAATGCTACCATACCGATGAACGGTAGTAGGAAGCGACAATCATTCCAAGGTAGGTTTTTAAACCATCCTAAAACGCCTTTTGCACCTAATTCGCGACCTCTTAACTCAAAAGTAGCGAATAACGAGAAAGCAGTCATTAATGAAGGAACTACTACAAATAATGTTAATACAACTTGTAAGAACTTCCAGAATGCATCAATACCTGGTTCTGCTAATTGGTGGTGAATACCAACTGGAATAGATAGTAATAGGAATAAGATAAATGACAAACGAGCTAGCGCATCAGAAAATACTTTACCACCGATAATTTTCGGAATAACAACGTACCAAATCATGTAAGCTGGTAACAACCAGAAATACACAAGTGCGTGACCAAAATACCAGAATAGAGTACGTGATAATAATACGTCAATTCGATCTACAAGGCCCATTGACCATGGAATTAATTGTAATAAAACTTCTGCAGCAACACCTAATGTACATACAAACCACATTAAATTATTAATCACTACCATATAAGATAAAAGTGGTGTTGTTTGACCTTTATTTTCTTTACGCCACGCGATAAAGCGTAAACCTTGTGCTAAACTAATTAACCATGACCCAACTACAACTAAAGCTAAACCAGCATAATAAATCCAGTGTGCTTGAAGTGGGGCATAGAATGTATAAAGAACAGATGCTTCATTTAAAAGTACCATCACAGCAGCAGCTGCTGTACCAATTGTCATTACCCAGAATCCAAGCCATCCAAGTTTGCGTTGACTAGAACTTAATGCGCCACATGTACGACTAACCGCAGCAGTTTGGAATCCCATAATGAAGAAAGTTGTTAAGACAAGACCTAATAAAACACCATGTACGGTTAAAACTTGATAATAACCAATTCCCCAAGGTAATTGGAATTTACCTGATCGAACTAAAACTTGAAGTAACCCCATAAGCCCACCGACAAATAAAGCGATAAATGCGACATAAATATGAGCTAGTGCAAGTTTTGCATCTTTCGGGTCAACTTTTGTTACAGTTTCATTCTTAGTTGAGATTTTTGAATGTATTGATTTTGTTTCTTTAATAACTGTTGTCATCTTACTCCACCACCTTTAATGTTGAAAACATCATTGCGTGACCAACACCACAGTATTCGTTACATACGATTGTGTATTCTCCTACTTTATCAACTGTTGCGATATATTCAGATACATAACCGGGTTCTAACATTAAGTTAATGTTTGTTCCTGCAACCTCGAAACCATGGACTACGTCTTTTGTAGTAGCAATAAATCTTACTTTAGATCCCACAGGAACTTCGATTTCCATAGGATTATAATTAAACGCAGAAGCAACTAATACTACTTCATAGTCCCAATCTTTCCCTTCAACTTTGTGTACACCAGGGTTGTCGAATGGGGCAATTGTATCTACTTCTTCATAATTAATTGTCCATTTTGAATTGTTTGGATGCGTACTGCCATGCACAGCACTTACACCTACAATAACTAGAAAGGCTACTAACATTACTGTTCCGAATATTAGCCACCATTTTTCGTATTTATGTATGTGCATAGTTTTTCCTCCTCTTAATAAGAGTTTTTTTAGAAGCGATCAAGAAATAGGTTAAAGCAAAGAGCCCAAACGATGATAATAAAGAAACCTAAACCAAATACCATATAAAGTGTGCCTTTTAAATTATCATCTGAATGATTTTTGTTGTTACCCGCCATTGTCTCTCCCTCCTAGTTTTTAAAGATTGCTTATCTAGACCTAATCATATATAAAAACGTTTTCAATAGATGTGATAAAAATCACAGTTCGAAGCAAGAAATGTGAAATAAATGTGAAAGTAAAAAAGCACCAATATTATTGAAAAAAGGAAAAAGGCTGTCTAGAAAAGTTTTCTAGACAGCCTTTTATTCATGATAAAGTTTGAAAGAGCGCTACTTGTAAATATCTTCAGTAAATTAAAAGGGACATCTCACCATAACAATGAGTGTCCCTTTTAATTACCATCATTCATTTTCATCTATTGTAAATAAAATAGTTAATTCTCCAACCTCATCAATTGTTACTAGCATCTTATATGCTGATTCAAATCCGTATAGTTTTGTTTGACCAACCATTACAGTTGGAGGGGTAATGTCGATTGTGACATTTTGTGAGCCGACATGCGTACAAATATTACCAGCAAGCATATTCCCGAACTCACCAGTGAAGGATTCAAGCATTTCTCCTTCAATCGGCATTCCAAACATCTTTGCAGCTAAATTACTGAAAGTTGGTTGTACACTATCAATAATAATTCTTCCTCGAATATCGCCGGTAAAGCCGATCAATACACCAATTTCCTGTTGAATATAGGGTTCATTCATGAAGGAACCTTGTTGAATGTCGACATTCAGGGGAACGACAGACTGGATGGCCAGAGTGGTGCCATCTAAAATGACTTGCACGTGATTAGAAATTTCCATTTTTGTTGCACCTTTCACTTATTTATATTAATCGAGGTTTCGTTTATGTATAATTTTGTTAATTGTAAATTCTGTTTTGCTTTTGCATTTTAAAAATAACAATACGATTTTATTATAACTTGAAAATAAGAAATAGTATGTGTTTTTTTAGAAAAAATGTCGCAAAATGTTGAATTCTAATCCGTGCATACATCTACTTAATTAGGAATCGCAATCTGATCACTTTTTTTGTTACGAGATGTGTCTTTCTAAGTGGGTATTTTAATAGGAACAAAGGCAATCTAATTGATGAAAGGACAACTGAAAGGAGAAACTGGTGCGAGTATGTGGGTTGTCCGTCTCTCATTAGGGTGATGAAAACCAAAGGAAAGCAAAATCAGCGTGGCATCTTCAGGATTTGTTCATCTATCTGGACAAGTTGTGTTTTTCTATTAGTTCGTGATAGTATATAATAATTGTGACAAAATTAAGACAAAGGGGCATTAAATAAATGAGTTCTTTTGAAGACAAACTGCAGCAATTATTTGCTCAAACTGCAGTACAATACATAGTTTATAAACAAAATGATGATACCGCTCGTATGGCGAAGTTAAACTTATTTGCACGTAAATTACTAAAAAAAGAATATACAATCGCATTCGCAGGACATTTTTCTGCAGGTAAATCTAGTATGATCAATGCTTTATCGGGTGAAGATATTTTAGCTGCAAGCCCAATTCCAACTTCTGCGAATATTGTAAAAGTGCATAAATCTGAAGAGGATTATGCAATCATATACATGCATCAGGAAAAACCAATTAAATTTGAAGCAGGATATGATTTTAAAACAGTTAAAGAATTAAGTAAAAATGGGGAACTTGTCTCTCAAATAGAAATTGGACATCGTGAATCCATATTACCATTTGGAGTTACAGTTATGGATACACCGGGGGTAGATTCAACCGATGATGCCCATGCAATGTCAACAGAATCTGCACTTCATATAGCCGATATCGTATTTTATACAATGGACTATAATCATGTGCAATCTGAACTAAACTTTCAATTTACAAAACAACTTTTAAAATATAATCCAAATCTTTATTTGATTGTCAACCAGATTGATAAACATAAAGATAACGAATTATCATTTGAAGAGTACAAACAATCTGTATATCAATCATTTTCAGCTTGGGGAGTGGAGCCGAAAGGAATCTTCTTTACTACTTTAAAACAATTAGATCACCCTAATAATGACTTCCAAACAGTAAAACAAATCGTGAATGATTCAATGAACGATTGGCAAGAGCAATTACTACTTACTGCGGAAAATACGTTGAAGAAGATGCATGATGAGCATATTGACTATTTAATCGAAGAAAAATCTCAGTTGTTTGACGAATATGCAGAAATCTTGCCACAAGATGACTTTGATAATCGACAAGATATATTAGAACAATATGAAAAATTGAAGCTTCAAACAGAGTTATTTTCATTTGAAAATTGGAGTGACACGTTTAAAGATAATAGAAAAGAACTTTTAGATAATGCTGCAATCATTCCTGCTGATTTTAGAGAAAAGTTGCGTTTGTATTTAGAAAGTCAACAATCAGGATTTAAAGTTGGTGGTCTATTTTCAGCAAAGAAAAAAACTGAAGAAGAAATCAATCGCCGTAAAACAGATTTGTATGAACAATATAAATCTATCGTAAGTTCTCAAATTATTGGTCACTTAAAAGCATTAATGAAACAATCTTTAAAAGATATTGGTGCACTAACTGAGCAATACGTAACAGAAATCGATGCGATTGAATTTGCTCTACCGTTTTCAATAATAGAAGACCAAATTCATCAAGGTGCATTACTCACTGGAGATGCATTATTAAACTTTGCAAATCGTGTTTCAGAAGC
>DATMFE010000391.1:0-7498 GCA_035556295.1 Ureibacillus sp. | reverse complement strand
GATCAAACTCTCCATAAAATGGTGAATTTGAGTTAAGCTCAAAATTCATACTGGCATCAAAATTGATGTCCAAAATTGTGTTTCTATTATAGAAACGTTTAATTCATTAACGTTTTGTTGTTCAGTTTTCAAGGTTCATTTAGTTGTAACTTATTAACCGATTGTATTGCTAGTTTATTAAGTAAGCAACTTTTATATTATATCACCGCACTTATACGATGTCAACATTTTTTAATACTTTATTAAGTATTTGATGTGACGTCTTAGCGACTTAAATAATATATCACTATATTTTTATCTTTGCAAGACTTTTTATTATTTTTATTGAAAAAATGTAATTACACCAATACATAGAAGACCTGGTATTCCTAGTATCGTTATAGTTATAGCTGAGAAAAGGTTTACAGGCACAATAATATTATATCCATCAGCGATAATATGAGCCAAATATAAAATTGCAAATGAACAAGCTAACCTAAACCATAATATTGCAAGTTTTTCTAAGATTAAGCCATATCCTAATTTACTTCCTATAAAAAAGAAACCAAATATGAGCAGCGCACAAGCTAAGCCAACTAATATGTAAACTATCATCTTATACTCCTTTTCTTAAAAACTTCTTACTCATAGGAGCATATGCTTATACGGCTACTCATATTTACATTACTTGATTAATATTTTTCGAATTCTCGCTTCTTTAAATAAATAAAAATGAACACTCTCTGCAATTTTCCTCTGTGCAATGACATCTAGATCATAATCATCCATTAATCCTTCGATTACTTTTGCGTTATTCCAGTCATCTTTTGTTTCTAAAATGAGATTGCGAAGCTTGTCGTCATATTCTTTTCTTAACTTACCTTTTCGACCGAACATATAAAACGTCACTCACCCTTATCTCAGTCAACTAACCAAATTACCTTCACTTTGTAGTAAACAGTTACATTAAACTCTATATAAAAGAGGCCTTTTATAGTTCTCTTCGCCCTTCTAACGCTTTTGATAATGTAACCTCATCTGCATACTCTAAATCCCCACCTACTGGTAACCCATGGGCAATACGTGTTGTTTTTATTCCTGATGGTTTCACTAATCGTGAAATATACATTGCCGTTGCTTCCCCTTCAATTGTTGGGTTCGTTGCTAGTATCAACTCTTGCACTCGTTCATCTTGCAATCGAGTAATTAAGGATGCAACATTAATATCCTCAGGACCTACACCATCCATTGGTGAGATTGCTCCGTGAAGTACATGATATTTCCCGTGATAGTCTCTCATTTTTTCCATCGCAATCACATCTTTTGGGTCTTGTACAACGCAAATCGTCGATACATCTCTTTGTTGATCAGAACAAATTTGACATGGGTCCACATCAGTAATATGCCCGCAAACAGAACAATATGTTAAATTGCGTTTAGCATCGACTAATGCCTTAGCAAAGGATAAAACTGTGTCTTCTTTCATCGTTAAAACGAAAAATGCCAGTCGGGCCGCAGTTTTTGGGCCGATTCCTGGCAATTTCATAAAGCTATCGATTAGCTTTGATATTGGTTCAGGGTAGTACATTGTTTATCCTCCTAGAATGGAAGGTTTAAGCCTTGAGTGAATTTACCCATAGTTGATGCTGTTGTTTCTTCTACTTTCTTTAATGCATCATTAATTGCAACAACCACTAAATCTTGTAGCATTTCAACATCGTCAGGATCTACTACAGAAGGATCTAAATTAACGCCAAGTACTTCTCTTTGGCCGTTTAAAGTAACTTTAACCATTCCGCCACCGGCAGTTCCTTCAAATTCTCTTGCATTTAACTCCTCTTGTGCTTGCATCATTTCTTTTTGCATTTTTTGCATTTTTTTCATCATGCCTTGCATATTGCCCATTCCACGCATAGTTTAATTCCTCCAATATAATTGTTTTTCAATCTGAAGTTCAATTACCCAACCCATTTAAACAACGAATTCTATTCGTCAACAACCTCTACAAAATCCTTACCAAATAGTTTTTCAGCTTCGGTAATTAACGGATCGTCAGAAGTCGTCTCGTGTATATCCTCTAAAAATGGTTGTTCTAAATGGGAGATGTCTGAACCTCCTTCTTGATTTGATGACTCGTTTTTATCTGCTAAATGGTTTTCCTTAATGAAGCTTTCCCGTAATGTAAACCAGTCATTTTCTGGTATACATAATAGGTCATACATATTCCCAGAAAGTTGGGCTAAGTACTGTGTAAAACTTCCTACTAACTCTCGATTATCGGCAACCATCTTACAATGAATATCATACTTGAATTTTACCACAAATGCACTAGCTGATGCCGCAACAGGTTCTGCTTCCGCAAAAAGTGCTGATTGTGATTTTTGTAGCTGACCTAGAACTTGAACCCAAGCATTCTTGATTGTCTGAATATCTTTTTTCGTAGCCTCTTTTAATACTTCTTTTATTCTTCCTACTGGTGCATTAAAGTTTTGCGATTTCACCCTTGGACGAGGCGTTTCTTTATTTTGCGGAGTGTTTACTGGCTGTACTCCATTTTGAATTTGCTGTGTTAAATTTTGAACGATTCTTTCTAATGTAGCGATTTTATCAATTAATTGTGGATCAACCGCTGCACTACTCACTGTAGAATGTACTACTTCGCCACTTCCTGAATACTGTGCCATTTTCAATAACGCAGTTTCTAAGTAGATTTTCGTATGGTGTGAAAACCGCATTTCTTGTTGCGTTTTAGCTAGTATATCGATATATCCATAAAGGATGTCGGCACTATACTGATGTGCTAAATTTATAAACTTCTCTTCAGGAGTTACTAATTCTAGTAGTTCTTCAAGCTCTCTACTTGTTTGTAACAATAATAAATCCCTGAAAAATGTTATTAAATCTTCCGCTAATCGAACAGGTTCTTTACCGTCTGCAATAAGTCCTTCCATAAGCGATAGAACTTGTGCTACATCTCTTTCTTTAAGTGCCATAGCAATATCGTAAAAAATATCTTGGCTTACAGACCCTGTCACTAATAATGCATTCTCTAGCGTTAACGACTCTCCACTAAATGATACAACTTGGTCAAGTAAACTTAGTGCGTCACGCATACCGCCCGCAGCAGCTTGAGCAATAACCTTTAGGGCTTGTTCATCAAATGGCAAGTGAATATCTTCCAATACAACTTTCATGCGCTCCAAAATATCATTAGACGAAAGACGTTTAAAATCAAATCGTTGACAGCGTGAAATAATTGTTGCAGGAAGTTTATGAGGCTCAGTTGTTGCTAATATAAACACTGCATGAGCTGGAGGTTCTTCTAATGTCTTTAGTAATGCATTAAAGGCACTCGTAGAAAGCATATGCACTTCGTCAATAATATACACTTTAAATCGTGCATTTGCCGGTGCAAATCGTACCTTTTCAATAATGTCACGCATCTCTTCAACTCTTGAGTTTGATGCAGCGTCAAATTCAATTACATCCGGATGGGATCCTTCTGTAATACTAATGCAAGTTGGACATTCATTACACGGTTCATTTGATGGTGCCTTTTCGCAATTCAATGCTTTAGCAAAAATCTTCGCTGTACTTGTTTTCCCTGTTCCACGAGGACCAGAAAAAAGATAAGCATGCGTTGTTTTATTTGCTAGGAGAGCATTTTGAAGCGTTCTTTTTACGTGAGATTGACCAGACATTTCCCTGAAGCTTTGTGGTCTATAAACACGATAAAATGCTTGATACGTCAACTTTTTCCTCCCCTTCTAATATCTCTTATTTAGTAGGTTCATTATAGCATAGGTTCATTTAGCTTTTCCTTTCATATTCTCAAAAATATCGATACTTTATTCTTACATAGAAAAAACTGCTACTAGAATTTAGTTAAATAAAATCTAGTAACAGCTTAGTTTACTTTCTCTTTAATTCTTTTAATAATTGACTCACGTTTGTATCCTCAGTTGGTTCCTTATCTTCTACAGATTTTTTCGTTCTATTGTTCTTTTTCAGGAAACTCCATCCAAAGCGTCTTAACGTAATATCAATAAAGAATAGCATCATACTTGCTAGTGCTAACCAAGTTGTTATATTCTGCCTTTCATTTCCCTTCACCGATAACTCACGGAATACATCAGATGGCTTTTCTAGTGAAAGCATTTCTCCACCAGTTCTATCCGCAATATCTTTCAGTAAAGTTTCATTTGGTTGTTTCAACTCGTATTCTGCACTATAAGGGATAGTTAACCCCGCCTGATAAATAGCATCGGTTCCATCATTTTGAGTTATTCTAAAGAATACAAGCCCTGGATCTGAGTCTGCCATTACACGTACTTTACTTGTTGAAAGAACTTCTTGTTGAATAGTTAACTCTTCCCCAGCTTCATTAACAACTGCGATATCTAAAAATGCTGCTCTATTGGTTGGATCTGTAATGATAAAGGATCCATCTTCATCCTGTCGGATATCATAGGCAACTTCATTATATGAAGGAAGTAATTTCGAAACAGCCGTTTGCCAAAAGTTTGTCCATTTCTCCCAACGTGCCCAATCACCTGTCCAAGCGCCTGTAGAATCAGATGTAAATGCAATTGTATGACCTAACCCATACTGCCATTCAGCTAATACAGGATCTTCCTTTTCGCTTTCAGCTATTACTGTTGCAGTCTGTTTCGCTGTAGTTGCAATATAAGCGTTCATCTGAGGGACGCCATTATCAAATAAACTATTCCATCCTTCAACATTTGAAATGATAGGGTAAAATGGATTGTCTTCTATATATGTGCGCGTGATCATGGCAGTTTCCCTAGATAGGATAGAGGGGATTGTCATCTCATCTACTACACTATAAAAACGACCGCTACCCATTTCACTAAGCATTTCAAGTAAATTTCCATCAGCATCTGTCCCTATGGCAACAGTTGAAAGTGTAATATTATTTGCTTTACCTTTTTCAATGAGGTCTTCGTAACTATTCGATGTTGCTGATTGTCCATCTGTGAGTAAAATAATATGTTTACGTTGTAAATCCAGATCAGCTAGATTATCATAAGCCATTTCAAGAGAAGAATAAATCTCAGTTCCCCCGCCAGGAGGAATTGATAGAATAGTATTCACTGCTTTTTCTCTATCCTCTATAGGTGAGGTTTCAATGACTTCCCAAGGTCGATCATCAAATGCAATAAAGCCAAGCGTATCCCCATCTCGTAGTAATTCTACTGACCGCGCAGCAGCCTCTTTTGCTAATTCAATTTTTGACCCCATCATACTGCCTGAACGATCCAGTACAATGACAAGCCCAAGAGAAGGCAATTGCTGTTTTCCCTTCACTTCCATCTCAACTGGCAGCAACTGTTCAATTGGACTTTTAAAATAGCCACCTAAACCAAAGCTATTTTCTCCACCAACCATCATAAAGCCCATTCCGAAGTTCTTAACCGCCTGTTCAATGACACCCATTTTCGCTTCCCCTACGTTATGACCAGGGATATTATCAAAAATAATTGCATTGTATTGTAGATAACTTGATAAAGTATTTGGAAGATCCGACGAGGAAATAACATCATAATCAATAGAATTTGGTCCTAGCGCCTGCGCAATAGGGGACTGTCCCTCTCTATCACTAACAATTAATAATTGAGGTGAGCTATGTACCATCGTGACACTAGTTAATTTATTGTTTTCTAAAATTGCATCCTCATTAACTCCAATGACGGCCTCATATTTTACTAGACCTTCTGCTGTTCCGACATGCTGATGAGTAAATACATTTGTCCCTTCTTCCAAATGTATTGGATCTTGGGAGATAAGTTGGTCATTTTCATATAGATAGAGTACTCCCTCGGTTGCCTCTGATGAGTAAACTTCTGTTACTAACTGCTGTTCTTCTCCGGAATAAGCAATTTGAGGAGTTACAAACCCTTCAATCGAGACATCCGAAACAAATGGTTTTGTTAATGGCAATACATCAATTGATACATTCGACCCTGATAGTCTAACTAATTGTTCAGAAACGTTTCCTTTTGTTTCAAGGCCATCTGACAACAAAACTATTCTCGTTGCTTTTTCTCTGTCAACAATGTTTGAGGCTATTTGCAAAGCTTCTTCAATATTTGTTTCACTTGTATTAACCATTCCACTTAAAGAAGGTACATGCTCTATGGAATTCGTTAAAATCGACTCTGTTTGTAATCCTGAAGCAAAGGAATAAACACCAACAGCTTGATGTTCCTTTTTACTTTTAAGACTGTCCTCGATAAAAGAACTTACCTGCTCTTCAGTACCATTTAATGAAGCAGATCGGTCTATTAAGAAGACTACCTGTTCATCCTTGATTGGCAATAACAAATAAGGGGAGGTCATCGCGAAAACTAACAGCAATAAAGAGAGTCCTCTAATTCCAAAAACAATCAAGTGACGTCTTTTCAACTGATTTTTATGCTTTTTCCATGTCCAAAAAAAATATAAAGTTAATGGAATTAATAATAATAAAGCTAGAGGAGTATCAATTCGCAAATCCATGTCTTCTTTGCACCTCCCACTCCATTACAAGTAATAGTAATACGATTAACATAAACCAAACTGAGAAAGATTGATTAGTTGTGATATCTTCGCCTTTTGTTTCTATTTGCCCTAATTCAAAACTCGTTCCTTCCTGAATACTTCGTTCATTATTGGAAAGTTGAACTAGGAAATACTTTTCGTCATTTTGTGATTGTATTGTATATAAACCGGGAACTGTAGGCGCTTTAAATTGACCTGGACTTTCAATGGACGTGATATATTCATCATCAGAAGAATAAATTGCCCACTCTTCATCGACGAGGGAAATTGCCCTTGATTCATTTGGTTGAAATGCTCCTAAACTTCTTGTTCCCTCTGAAAGTTCATTATTCAAACTCCACAATACCAATGGAAAAGATGGATGGAGAGGCCAATCTGTTGATTCGATATCTGCTAAAATCGCAATATCACCGCGCGTTGATCGTTGGATAAACGGCTGATCACCGATTGTAGCAATTGTTTCAAAATCTTCAAAGGGTGGATAAAGAGCACTAACATAAATATCTTCTAAATTACTAAAGGAGAATAAGGCATCTCTTGAGACATCCACCATACCATTTACTTCCTTTGCAATTTCATCATCTCTACCAATCAGAATGACTCTTCCATTTGATGAATTTAAAAGCTCTGTCTGATTCGTTACAAATATTCCTTCACTACTGATTGACCTTAATTGTTCTGAAGGTACAATTTTGACGTCTGCATCTAATGCTTGAAACCCTTTTTGGACAAGCGCATGCATTTGTTGGTCTACAATTATTTCTGACGTACTTCCACCTACTATTGTGCTTAGTACATTATCAACTTCGTAGTCATCGTCGGTGTTAATGTTTGCAGTAAGAACCTTTGAGAGTGGTAATTGATCATACATTCGAGATAATTCGTCGCCTGGATCTATCGTTAGATTCTCCTCTTTTATAACGTTGTTAGATTCATCGGCGATGGATAGAGTGAGCTT
>DATMFE010000390.1:0-2556 GCA_035556295.1 Ureibacillus sp. | reverse complement strand
CCCAAGAATAAATGAAAGAACAGTTAAGACAACTGTTGAAGACACGGTAACTGCTCCAAGCGCATTGGCCCCTAAAAGGTTGCCCACCCAAAGACTATCTATAAACTGATAGGATACCTGCAGCAGATTCGTCAGCATAATCGGCCCTGAAAAGCTAATCAACTGCTTCATGATTCGGCCATTGGTAAAATCATATTGCGACAAAATGAAAACACTTCCTTATTACATTCGAGTATTTCCATATTTTATCCTAGCAAAATAAATGGAATCAAGACAAACGCTTACGTTCTAGTGCCAATAGGATGGATTAGAAACCTTTGAAGATTGTACGAACAGAGTGTATAGTGTAATCTTGTATAAAACACCCAATTTTTTCAAAAAGGATATGATTATTATGGTAGGTACAATCATTTTAAATAATTACTCTATTTCAGTGAAAGAGTATGAGGAAAAAAAGACGAAGGATGGCAATCTCATTTCCGTCACGTTTGATGTGACAAGTGAAGATTATCATGATGTGACAACATTGCTATACGAAGGGACATTCGAGGTGAAAATTCCCGAAAGAAATCGAGAATTTAAAGGGACCATTCAGCAATATTCAACTTCCATTACAAATCTTTATGAAAAAGGCAACGTAGGGGAATTTAAACTAAGTTTACTTGAAAAAAGTTAGGGAAGGAACTCTTTCAAACCAGTTCCCTCTACACAAAAAAGGTCATTCATCTCCCACTTTTTTTGGACTGCGCTCTGCACAAACTTAAAGTGGGAGTCTTCCCACCTAAAATGATCAATCATCTCTTACCTTCTTTTTCTCACTCCGATTAGGTACGTTCGTATTTCACAAAAAATCTAGCGCTCATTTTAACTAAATAAAATGGGTCAATAGCTGATTAAACTTGTCACGCTCTTCCCAGAACGGACCATGGCCGCTATATTGAAACGGTACAAGCTGTGAATTTCTTATTTTTTGATGTAGTTCCTGGGCTTGTGCAAATGGAATAACTTGGTCATGGATGCCGTGAATAATTAATGTGGGGGCACTTATTTTTAGAATATCCTCATCGAGCTTCTCATCTCTTAATAAAACAATGATTGCCGCGGTTGACCACCCTGCCGCCTGTAATCCCATCTGGAAAAACCAGTCGGAGAATGAGCTGGTTATATACTGAAAGAAAAAAGTATCCGTTACTCCCTGCATCATCTTAGGGCGGTCATTTAACGTTTCCTTAAGAAGTGTATTAGCCGTTTCTGTTGAAAAGCCTGTCGGAGCTGCAGCGTCAACGAGGACAAGTTTGGATACTCCGTAACCATTGTGTCGAGACATATATCGAATTGCGATCCCTCCACCCGTAGAGTGGCCCACAAGCGTAACATTGTCTAATTGAAGGGTACCCATTACCGTGCGGATATCATCTGCCAGTCTGTTATAAGTGTAGCCGCTCATTGGTTTATCCGAATTGCCAAAGCCCCTCCAGTCTATGCCAATACAGCGGTAACCCAATGCAGGAAGAACATTAAACTGATATTCAAACTGTTTATGGCTCAACGGCCAACCATGTATAAACACTATAGTTTTGCTGCCGCCTGGGTTAACATCTTCCACATATAGATTCACACCCGGTTCTACATTCACAAAGTATCCCATGCCCATTCCTCCCATAATTAAGATGGTTTTAACAATAGGATATTCATTTCAGTAAACATAGGTGAGTACCTAGATTATAGCGAAGCGAAAAAGGATGGAGTTCAATGAACGATTTTGTGAGTGATTTTAATAAAAAAAGAAGCTTTGCCCTTTATTCGAGCAAAGCCATCCGTATGAGTATAGCGATTACATCCTAATTACGATAGCCCATGAATTCCTTAATTTTTTTCTCCATGGAGTTTAACTTGTGGTCAATATGATTGAATTGTTTTTTTCTGTTTTTTGAAGAGCGCCAAGATAATGATAGGATGATGATAAAAATGACCGGAACTGCTAAAGCAATTAATTGAAAAATAAGACCCCAGATATCTACTTCCTGCATCCATTTTCTCTCCTCTTTTCATATTGTCCCCTCTTCATTTTACCACTTTTATACAAAAAATACCGTAATTTCAGCTTATATACAACACTTCATAATCATTCATCATATCTAGAGGAGAACGCGCTTCGCTAAGGAATTCTATCTGTCCAAACCTATTTGCTTTTCGGTACTTTGTGCAGTTTCTGTGCTATGTATAAACACATAGAGATTATTGATATGAATAATCTCTGTCAAGAAAGTATCATTTAAAACCAAACTTACATAATATAGAATTCAATTCAATAGTTGAAGTTGGTAATTTTTTTTTTATTTTACCTATTGATATTTTTATTGTATGTTGATAATCTAAAGAAGCGTTAATTGGAAAGCTAATATTCAAAACCTTGAGTCTTTCCAAGCAGATAATTTTTTGACCACTTCTTTAAGAAGTCAAGGCCATACGGACAGCCGGGTCAAATGCCGATTGGCAACTTTAGTTGCCTTATTGATTGAGTTAAAAGCTCAAATTTTATAAGTTGGTTACTTT
>DATMFE010000389.1:0-3741 GCA_035556295.1 Ureibacillus sp. | reverse complement strand
CCATTTGAATTTTGTTCCAATAAAACGTTTACCTACTTCAACTACTTCCTGTCCCCATGAAACGGAGGCTTCCGCTTTAAATAGAGGGGTAAATAAAAGAGTAAATCCCATAATTAAAGAAGTTAGGAGTATCAAAAGATTCTTTGGTAATTTGATAGACGTTGACATTAAAATTCCTCCATTTTAAATAAATTTATTTTGTACATACATACTTAAACATGATTTGAATTATCGATTTTTGATTTTTATTAATGTATTTCATGATTGAATACATACTACAAAGATTTAATTTATTTTCAATACAAATTATTTTCGTTGCAAATGCGGACTAGTACCAGTGCTGACAATTTTAAATTCCATTTCTCCTGTGTTTTCAATTAAGAAGAACATTTGATTCCTCCCTTTATTTAGTGAACCTTTGTAGTTCGGAGCTAATTCAACGTCAAATGTTGCCGCAAATTCAACTTGTTTCTCGTTTCTAGCCAATTCAGTTAATGTACGAACCTCTAGTTTTGTTATTCCTTGTTTGAACATGTCAACGTCTAAGATATGTGGATTTGTGAATTGTGCTTTAGAAACATTTGTATCTACGAGTAGGTACTTAAAGAAGATAAAGGCTGGGTTTATATTAAAGGGGATATCTAGATTAGCCATTACTAAAGATGGTGCTTTACTAATTTTCCAGCCTTTACTCTCAACGTATCGGAAGGAAACATTAAATTGCTCATACTGCCCCGTGTCTCCAACTGGGACCGTTAATTTATAAATTTTCTCTTTCCCTATCGTTGAGTCATATTTTGCCTTAGTTTTATTCCATTGAAGGAGAGATCCACCGTCTGCTTCTACTTGAGCTAATTTACCTTTATGAACAATGATTCCTTTATCCTTGATGTATTGTTCAGCATAGGCTGTTGTTACACTCTTTGTTAAATAGCTGATTAATTCCTTCTTCGTATCGATATCTTTCGATAAGTAACGATAGGTTTTATTCTTATATCTAAATGTTTTATACTCCCCCTTCTTATAGTTTCCACCACGAGATATATAGCTATCTTTCTTCATCCATTGGGCCACTTTTTTTATGACCAGATCATTCGTAATTTTTTGTTGAATTTCTACATTCACCACTTTAGATGCTTCATTTTGTTTGGAGAATGCTTCTCCCGTTTGTAAAAATGAACTTGCGAAAATGGCTGTTGCTAACCCTGCCATTAAGTACTTTTTCATTTTATTACCTCCAATTTGTTCTGTTTGATTTGGTATGTCTTCATCATATTCCCTTTTACACTTTGATAAGTTACAAAATGGTTAACAAAAAGTTGAAAAAAGGTAACAGTTTTTCGTGTCAAATAGGGAAGAGGAAACAGAAAAAAGTGACATCTGAAGTAGATGTCACCTTAGAGAGAAAGGGGACTAGAGGAGATTCTCCAGCCTGCTTCTGTTTTTCTGAAAGAAATGTGGATTATTTCAAAGGATAAACTATTAGCCAGTGGAACTCTTAAATCGTATTGTTTTTCTGAACCAAGGTCTCTAGCTTGGATTACGCTTGCTTTAGGGTAAGTTAATAGGGAACCCCCGTCTGCATTTGGCTGGGCAAGTCTTTTATTATGTTCAATGATGCCTGCCGTATCGATATAGTCTTGAATCGCATCGGTTGTAAACGAGTTAGAAAGATAGTCTATAAGTTTTTCACGTGTGTTAATGTCTTCGCCTAAAAATCGATATTCCTTTTGTTGATAGGTGAAGGTTTCAAGTGTTTCAGATTTAAGTTCACCTCCAATATTTACATGCGTAATTTGTCTGTAGGCCTCGGTTATTTGATTGGTTAATAATGTATCCTCGGTGTTCACGTGTTTTGGAAAAGGAGCCCCAAGTCGAATACTAGCACTAATATCATTCATCACGTTTGAGGCTTGATTAAATGTTTTGTACAATAAACTATCTTGATCTTCTATAAAGGGGTTTTCGCTACTTAAACGAATCATATACATTAAATGTTCGGTTTCAAGAATAATAGGGAAGGGTAGTTCTTCTTTTGAAATAAAATCTTTTGAATGAATTTCGATGGAGAAAAGAAGCCCCTTTTTCTTTTGATCTGTAATATACACATTTACTATATACTCATTTGAAACACCTTCTTGATCTTGAATAGAAATCATTGGAGCTAGTTGCTCGGGTATGTTTATAGTTAAGTCTGCATAGGGAACATAATATTGTACATCTTGATTTCCCCGGCTTTTAATTTGAGTCTCAATTGTTTTTTTTAGCTCGTCATACTGATTGAAGGGAGGGACAACCGTACTAAGGGTCATGCCTTTATTAATAGCGTGTAAGGCAGACTCTGGTTGTTTCGCTTTGACTAAGGAGTCAGCTAAATAATACCAGTAGTGGGCTGCATCTGGTACAGCCTTAGCTCTTTGCTGAAAGTAGTCTGATACTTTTAAAAAATAGGAGGGGTAAAGAGCTTTATCTGAGACAAATGTTCCTTGATTCCATTTCACCACATCGACTTTGTATACATCATCGAACTCTCTTTTCCAAATGGCTAAACGAAATTGCGCCTGAGATTCAATTAGTTCAAGCTCATGGTAATTTAACTGGGTAATCTTTACGAAGTGATTGTCACTCCACTTATAAATATCAAGAACATTTCCCGCTGATACTCCCGTTTTCCAACCGATTAATAATTCAGGAATTCCGTCCCCGTCAATATCAGTGGCACTTCCCCAGCTTATTTCATAACCGTTCCCACTAAAATTCACCAACGGACTCCACTGTTTTTCCTCTTCATGAAGAACAACGGCACCGACTTTATTTGCTGTAACATTTGATTTATAAAAGGTAACGGCTTCATTTTCCCCATCGCCATTAAAATCAGCTTGTATAATAGAGCTACTGCTAACCGGGTCATTAGGAACCGTTAAAGAGGAACCTGTGGGAATAAATTTCTTCACATTCTGATACAGTGATTTCGTACTTTGACCTGAAGCAAGATTCTGTTGCGGAGATTGTATAAGACTTGCCGGCTCGGGGAAAAAGTTGCAGCCTCCAAGCAAGAGCGTACTCGTTATCAAGATTTTACTTCTTAAAAGTTTTTTTTGAAGCATGATTTATCCTCCATTTCTCCTTCTATCAAACATTTTTTATATAAAATATACATGCCAAAGAAAGAGAAATCTTTATAAAAAGGTTAACAATTGTTGCATACTGGTTACTCACTCAAGTATTTTTGATAAGTGGCAGCTTTATCTCCGCAGTTGTTCCTTGTCCAACTTCACTCATAAGATTCAATGTTCCATCATGAGCATTGATAATTTCTTGGCATATGGACAGACCAAGTCCAGTTCCGGAGGCTTTTGTTTTTCCTTTGAAAAACTTCTCCTTCACTAATTGGAGTTCCTCTATTGGGATTCCTGCCCCCGTATCAGATACTTGAATTTGTGCACATGATTCATTAGCCTTAAGGAGGACCGAAATTTCCCCATCAATGGGGGTGAATTTTAACGCATTGTCGATAATATTAATGAACACCTGTTTCAGTCGATTTATATCAGCCTTTGTTTCGAGTGTCTCTTCATATTTTTCTTTTAGGTGAACTCTTTGTCGTTCTGCACGTGGTCTTAGTTGATTGACGACCTGATGAAGAATATCATTTAGGGATACTGTTTCAAATGAATATTTTACATTTCCTGCAGAAAGATTAGATAAATCTAATAAATCTCCTAGTAGAAAGGATAGACG
>DATMFE010000388.1:0-14712 GCA_035556295.1 Ureibacillus sp. | reverse complement strand
ACAATATTAAATATAAGCTCTCCTATTTGGTCCTTATTAATAGGTACTGTGATTGCTAGATATATTGAAAAGGATACAATGGGAAAAATTGAGAATGATGGAAAAAGAACTGCTTAATTCATAATTAATATTAGTAACATTCTTCGAAATCTATTTTTAACACCTCAAAGAGAAAGAATTAAATTTTAGGATCTTAACTGGGAGGTAAATTGGACTATTACAAATAGTAAAAATTGCTAGTCCTTTGACGTAATGGAATTGGATGGTACAAAGAATAAATAATTGGCTGATTTCTATAATAGAAAAACAATTTAAAATTATAATACATTTATATCTTTGGATATTTTAAATTTTTTTCCTATATGGGTGAAAAAACATGAATCTAATGCTAATGCTTGTTGCTGCAATGGAAGTTTTATTTTTTTGTGGTTATTTTGTGGGAATGTTAAAAAAAACGGTATGGAAATTTCGAGCCCTCAATTACTCCTTTAACCATACTAGGCGAACATGTAGAAAACGCAAGAGCGATTTAAGCTCTTGCGTTTATTGTTAAACCATTACTATCTGGAGAATTCCTTGTAGGATTTTAATGCACTCGTTTTGTTTCTTCTCATGCCTCTTCTTGATCTTTACGGTACCAATCGCGAAAAATTTTAGCAGTAATGACCGCATATACAATTTCCTGAACTGTCATCATAAGAATTCCACCCAGTTGTTGATCCTGAAGAGGCCCTAAAGGATTAAACATTTTTAACAGTTCAGAGATAGCAGAACCTAGCTTGGATATGATGAGGGGGTTGCACATAAAGGTAACGCATTGATCCAAGTCTTAGAGTCGGAATAAGTTTGGTATATTGGTTTATCTGCAAAAATAATTAACGCACAAGTTGGTATGATGATAAAGCTGCTTTTTAAGGCAGCTTTATTTTTTGTGTTGGCGTGGCCTGTTAGTATAGAATGGGTGCAATAGTTAAGATTATCAACTGTTTTGGCGTATTTTTTTGCTTGTTGCACTACCATGAAAATTAAATTCTGTGAGATCGTGAAAAATAGTTTTGAATTGAGCATTTATGTCTAAAACGCCTCAGAATTTGTTCTGAGGCGTTTTAATATAATTCTCAGTATTAATTTTTGAATTAAAAATGTAAGACAAACTTATATTACAGAACACTTTCCTCGATAAGGGCATTTATTTTTTTTTAATAAATTAGATCCAACCAACGAATCTAATTTATTCAACAACCTCGAGAGTGACATCAATATTCCCTCTTGTGGCTTTTAAGTATGGACAGAATTCGTGGGCCTTATGTACAAGCTCTTCTAATTTTTCCTTGTCCACACCAGTCCCTTTTACTTGCAACGTTACCGCAATTTTGAATCCTTGATCGGCCTCATCTTTTAAGAAATCTACATTTGCCGTTACTTGGATTCGAATTTGACATGTTCCTGCCTTGCGATGTGCTGTAAAGCCCCATCGAAACAAGCAGAGTAACCGCAAGCGAACAACTGTTCAGGGTTTGTCGCGTTTGGTAATTCTTTCGCTCTTTGGGAGCCGGGCATTGCTAAATCCACTTTTATCTTGCCATCAGATGATTCAACTCTGCCTTGTCTTCCTCCACTAGCTGTTGCAGATGATGTGAATATTGGTTTTGTGGTCATCGATTTTCTCCTATAGAAGAATTAGAATATTTATTCAAAGAGTAAGACAATTTTTCGGTCCAACCTACTTCTTTTATCCGAACTTATAGTTTATTTCAGTAATTTGCATATGAGTTAATGCAACTGTAATATTATATCTTTTTATCGCTATTCTTATTTACTTTTACAATAAGAACATTATCTACATACTGACTTGATTGCCCAGTCCCCTAACTCATTTGTTCGAATTTCCTTCTTGTTTGTTTTTGAAGAGATGGCAAAAGCAAATGCATATTGAATTGCAAAACTTCAATTCAGTTAATTGTTATTTCTTCTGATCTGCTACTACTAAAACGTCTAAATGACATACCTCTCTTAATAATTTTTGAGTAACAGAACCTTTTGTTATCTCCTCCCATCGGGAACGAGCAGATTGGCCGATAATAACTTGTGTTGCTTTTTTTCATTCATTTCACTTACCAGCTTTCTAAAGACATTATGGCGGTCTTTGGTTTGATACATTTCAAATACTCCCCCAAGTCGTTCTGTCAGTTGGCGAATTCTAGTTAATACTTACCCCTCTTCTTCTGATAAGGGATGATGGTCTTTTACATAAGTAACATACCATACAGCTTTTAACCGATACGCAATCCGAAATCCGCGGCGTACAAGTCTTTCACGGTCAGACCTCAAATTAGGGCAAACAAAAATTACTTCTTGCTGCCGCCACGGGCCTCTTAAAGTTCGTTTCCTTTCCCAAGCTTCTAGGCGCTCATCTACATCATCTGCTACCTCACGTAAAGCTAACTCTCGAAGAGCAATAAAATTTCCGGTCTTAAAAAAGTTATTCAAGGCCAGCTCTATTTTTACGGGCGCAAAAATTCTCCCTTCCTTCATTCTTTCACGTAATTCCTTTGGAGAAATATCAATTAATTCAACTTCATCAGCTGTTCGAAGAATATGGTTAGGAACTGTTTCCCGAACTCTTACGCCAGTTATTTGTTCTACACTGTCATTCAAACTATCTATATCCTGGATATTCATAGTAGAAATAACAGAGATCCCCGCTATTACTCCACACCACTTTCTAATATCGTGAAAGTCTTCTTATCACAATTAATTTCGGCCATTGGCTCCATATGGCAGGATAAATTTCGGTTAGGTATGACCAAAATTCAAGTTATAAAGGATTGGCAAATCCCACAAATTAAGTTCCTTCATGACTTTTAAAATTTCTTCTTTGTACTCATCGTAATATTTCTCGTCTTGTGGTTTACCAAAAATGATGCCATTGGCTTTTTGTAAGATTCCTTGTGCTGCATAATTTCGCAACCAATACTTAATTAAATGTGGTTCCGGTTTTTCTTCCGATGTTTCAAGAAAAAGAATACTATCATTCCAATATTCTTGATCTGGCCAAAGCACAGTTCATTTCGCAAACTCTAGTACTTCCATACAGCCGCCAATCAAACGACCTTGAGCAACACCTGAGCCTTGAAGGATCTCGAAACCTAAATTTTGTCGCATTGTCCGTCGGCGGTTCTTATTCTCCTCTATCCATTCTATACGTTCACTCGTCCATTGTTCGGCTGGTTGAATTTCGCCAATCATCTCATTTGAGAAGAGCGCTCGATTCACCATTTCAATCGTATATGGATCCATCTCAACGTTTTCAGCAAAATCGGTTAAAATGGCTGGACCGTAAAAAGAAGAAATTCCTGCTTTATGACAAAATAAATGTGAAACGGTCACATCGGAGTAACCCATAAAGATTTTCGGGTTTTCACGAATCACATCAAAATCAATATAAGGGAGTAAGCGAATACTATCCTCTCCACCAATATTCGCAATGATTCCTTTAATGCTTTCATCCTTAAAGGCAGTCATCAAATCTTCAGCACGAGCTTGTGGACTTTTATAAAGATAGTCACTTCCTTTTAAACTATTCAGCATCGGGATAACTTTCAGTCCAAAGACTTCTTCTAATCTCCTTACACCTTGTTCATATCGCCATCTAAGTTGCGGATCACCAGCCCCTCCCCAAGACGGACTTACTATAGCAACACGATCACCCGGTTGCAATTTTTTTTGGCTTTATTAACATATTTACTCCCACCCTTGTATCATTCGATTAGCTAAACATATAAAATCATTATATTTGAAGATCCTCTCATCTGTCGTAAATTTCTACAATTATTAGAAAAATTACCTGCTGTTATTTTAAAAAGGGTCCACATAAAGAAGGAGATGTATGATCTTAAAGTTAAAAGCCACTACATCAATTTCATGTAGTGGCAAGTAACCATAAATATATTTTATTTTGCAAGCATTTTTATTCATTAGGGTACATGTATACATATATTCTAAAAGACTAATTAACATATTATGAATATATTTTACTCACATTAATATTCTTAAATTGCTTAACTTGCCCTGAAATAGCCAATTCAGTTGGTAAACGTTCAATACTTGATGCGCCAAAAAATCCTGAAACACCTTTTGTCCTACTTAGGACGTATTCTGCATCCTCTGGTTCAGATATTGGCCCCCCATGGCATAATACAATAATATCAGGATTAATAGACTTACCTGCATCATGTATTCGCTGAACTAAATCGACTGCCCCATTAATATCTATTGCAGTTTTCGCCCCAATTGCTCCTTTTGTTGTTAGGCCAACGTGTGCAACTAATATATCTGCACCAGCATTGGCCATTTTTATTGCATCCTCTTCATTGAAGACATACGGAGAAGTAACTAAGCCTATATCGTGTGCTTTTTTTATCATTTCCACTTCAAGATCATATCCCATTCCAGTTTCCTCTAAGTTTTGACGGAATTGACCATCACATAAACCAACCGTCGGGAAATTTTGTACTCCAGAAAAACCTAATTCCTTTAATTGTTTTAAGAAGAAATCCATGTCTCTAAATGGATCAGTTCCGCAAACACCAGCTAATACCGGAGTATCTTTAACAACAGGTAATACCTCGTTACCCATTTCTACGACAATTTGATTTGCATCACCGTAAGGCATTAGTCCCGCCAATGAACCTCGACCCGCCATTCGGTAGCGGCCGGAATTATATATGATAATAAGGTCAATTCCACCCATTTCAGCACTTTTTGCTGACAACCCGGTTCCAGCTCCTCCGCCAATAATCACCTTTTTATCTTCTATCTGTTTATTTAATCGCGATAATACTTCTTCTCTAGAGAGTCGCATTCTTTACACCACCTATTTTTGTACTTAGTAGTTCCAATAATTGATTAGCTATTAAACTAGAAACTTTAGGATTATTTATATCGTCTTCCATTTCTAATAATGTAATATGCGGTTTCAGGTTCTCTTTAATTCCATTAAATAAAGCTTGCCGTTCCTCAATACCTTCAAACGGCTGACCAGATTGGTCTAATAATGACACCCCACCCTTAGGAAAAACTAGGACAGTAGGTGATGTACTCTTATTTAATTTATTTGCTAACGTTTCTCCTAATATTAAGTTCTCCTCGACCGTTGTCCTCATCAAGGTAGTTGTAGGATTATGTTGATAAAATTTCCGAGATTTAAATTTTTCTGGCACTGTTTCTGGAGGGCCGAAATTCACCATATCTAAAGCACCAACAGAAACAACCTGAGGGATTCCCTTCGCCCCTGCTACTTCTAAACGATTTTTTCCTGAAGAAAAAATACCACCGACAAGTCCATCTGCTAACTCAGTTGTAGTAATATCTACAACACCCTGTATGAAGCCGTCATTAATTAAATTCTCCATCGCATCACCGCCTGTACCTGTGGCATGGAAGACTAGAACATCAAAACCGTTCTTTTCCAAAATCTCTCTGGTTTGATTTACACAAGGTGTTGTTACTCCAAACATCGTGGCCCCAATCATCGGCTTCTCTTCAATAACATCATTATAAGAATTCCCTTTTACCATCCCACTGAGGGCGTTTGCGGCATTACGAAGTATTCGAGCAGATAAACTATTAATTCCTGCAATATCAACGATTGAATACATCATCATGATATCTTTCTCCCCAACATATGGACGAGTATTGCCTGAAGCTACTGTGGAAACGATAAGTTTTGGAATTCCCACCGGTACGCTTCTCATCGCTGCTGCTCCAACGGTTGTTCCAGCAGTTCCACCCATTCCAAACACACCTGCAACTTGATCATTATCTACCATTTTCTTTACTATTGAGGCTGCACCATTTGTCATAACCGATACAGCATAACCGCGATCATTTTTTTTCCTCAATTCATCAATCGTTGTTCCGCCTGCTATTGCAACCTCTTCATTTGGAATTTCACCTACAGTGGAAGATTCATAAACACCTGTATTGATTAACAGTGTTTCAACTCCTGATTCCTCGATTATTCCTTTTACATACAAGAATTCCTTTTCCTTGGTATCTAGTGACCCAACCAATATAATTTTTTTACTCATGTACTCCCTCCTTTTTCACAACGCTTTCGAAAAACTCTTTTGTTTGTCGAACAACTTCCACTTCCCCGAGTTTATCTTGTTGATAAAAAGACGGATAATGAGTATCAATGGTTAAAATTACTTTTGGATCATGGTCTGCAAGCGCCTTCATTATCGGTTCATGATCAAAGTCATCTTTTCCAGCAATAGCAAAATTCCCAAATAATCCATATGGATTTTCCTTGGTGATGGAATTCGATAACCGGGATGCACCCTTAAGATGTGTTTGGTATACAGAGCCTTTAATGTGTTCATACTTTTCCAAAGTGGGATATTCCCCTGCTCGCCAACCATTGACGATATCCCAATTGATTTTTAAATTAGGATGATTCGTATATTTTACGAGAATCCCCAATTCTTCACAATTACTTGTTAACGTGGGTGGTTCGTTTTCAACCAATAAAATCTTTCCTCTTTCTTTAGCATGTTCTGCATGCCTTAACATAATTTCAGCATTATGTTTATACTGTTTTTCCTTTTCATCATCTGCTAATAAATTAAAATCCTCTTGTCGATATAATGAATAAATTCTAATATATGGAGTGGAGAAAATGTCCGCCAAATCAAATAAACGATCCAAAACGGTGCTCATATTCCTATGATGATTCTCATCGTCATTTTGATAGGATGGTTCTCCAGTGAAGGTACATGAATTAACAGCCCAAGAACTTAAGCTACTCACTTTTAAATTATTCTCTTGAATTAGTAAACTTAAGTATTTTGCTTTTTCCAAATATATATTGTCAATGGTTGAATCGTTTAGTTTTCCTCTTAAATCAATGTTCGTAAATCCAAGTTCTTTAGTATGTTGAAGCGCTTCTTCGAATGACTCACAACCTAACATATCAGTGAAAATACTTAGTTTCATTTCTTCATTCCTCCTAAAGGATTATTCAATTGTGATCCATTTACCAGAACGATTATTTTTATAGGCTTCAAAAATTTTAGTTAAATGCAGCGAATCCTTTAACGTAGCACGTTCTATCTTTCTACCATTTAAGACAGCATTTGAAAAATGATTCACGCTCTGAACCATTCCTTGAAGAAAAAGATTTTTATTATAGATTTGCCCTAAAGAAAATTCTGGCTCCCAATGGACGGGCCCATTAGTAGGATCATCACCTATATACGAAGGAGCTTTACCATACTCTCCGCTTCCTTTGGACCCTTTATAATATGACAATCTCATGCCGTTATCGATTACTACATTCTGTTTATTTCCGATAATCTCGTATCTTTCAAAAGGACTCGTATCCGCTTGGGTAGATGGTAATTCTAAATTCCCTACAGCACCAGATTTAAACGATAGAAGTGTTTGCACGTTTCCGCTTGGCTGATGCTCTATGAAGCACATCTCTTTTACTTCACCCATAAGATAATGAATGCCTGACATTGGATGACAAATATCTAAAAACCAATGTAAATTTGTTCTTTCTCCTAGCTCTTCCTGGAAGTGTGACAAGGTAAGTGGATACCTTCCTGATACAGATACCGGTTCCCCAAAAGGTTGGCTTTCAAGAATGATTTTAGCCTTTTCAAACGATGGATAAAAATACCGCTTATTGGATACAAGAACGAATTGCCCGGTTTTTTCTTCCAATTCTAATAATTCTTCGGCTTCCTTTGCTGTGTAGGCTACAGGCTTTTCAATCCAAGCAGGTAATCCAGCTTTTAGAATATCTGGAACGATCTTTGGGTAGATAGGATGGCCATTTCTATCAAAATTTAAAACCACAAATACAGCATCTAAATCTTCTTTTTTAAGCATTTCTTTATAATCTGTGTATGCCTTTTCTGCGCCAAATCTCTTCTTGTAAATATCCGCTCTTTCTTGATTTAAATCACACACCGCAACTAGATTTACTGGTGCGTAATCAAAAGTTGGATATACATTCCTAAAGGCATGTGCACCACATCCAATAAACCCTACCCTAATTTTTCTGGAATATTCATAATTGAATTTTACTGGTTCCATCGTTTCTCCCCTTTTCCATGTCCTTTTTCCTAAATAATTAATTACTCCCCAATTGTTTGCCTATCAGGTGCCGAATAGGCAATGATCATTTTACAAGGTTCCCAGCTTGTAACTGTTGCATTATGTGGGACATTACGAGGGATTCGCAGCATCATTCCCGGTTTTAGATGGAACGTTTCATCACCCAATGTATGGTCACACTCACCCGATAAGACAAAAATTAATTCCTCGCAGTTTGGATGAATATGCCGAGTATTCGATTCACCTGCCTTTATGTAAACCATACCGAATGTCATTTCGCACTCGGGATCAATTTCTTCCCCACAAAGCCACTGAATTGCCCCCCAATCCATTGGTAATAAATATTCTTCCTTATTCAAATCTGTAATCGTTGCCATTTTAACCTCTCCAATCGTTTCATTTTTTAATAAAGCCTTTGGTATCTATACAAAGTAAGAATGAACTTACTTATTTGCCCCTCCTGTCATTCCTTCCACGAATGACCTTTGGAAAAAGATATAAATGATAATACTTGGAATCATACTTATAACAGTTCCGCCAAAAATTAAACCAAAATTAGTCGTTTGTTCTCCCTGAAAAGAATATAGACCTAATGAAATAGTAAATTTCTCTTGGCCGATTAATAATACTAATGGTAGTAAAAAGTCATTCCAAATGTTCATAAACGTGAAAATCAGAAGAGCCACCAATCCAGGTTTCGCTAGTGGAAGAACAACTGACCAAAAAGTTCGCCATTCTCCTGCGCCATCTATAGCTGCTGATTCCCGAAGCTCTTTTGGAATATCTCTAAATGTATTTCTCATCAAGAATATTGAAAACGGTAGAGCCAAACCCGATGAAACTAAAGTAACACCTGTAAGGGTATTAACTAGTCCCATCGATTTCAATTGAAAGAATATGGGGATAATGATAGCCTGGACTGGCAAAGACATCCCTAACAATACCAAATAAAATAATAGATTACTTCCCTTGAATGACAATTGCGCAAATGCGTATCCTGCAGGACAGGCAACAAGAGCAACAATAATCATTCCTCCAACCGTGATAAAAGCACTATTTAGGAAGTACTGCTTAAAGTTTCCTAGATTCCATGCATTTATATAGTTATCAAAATTCCATGACTTTGGGAGCGAAAATGGTGTATTAAAGATTTCCATATTCGTCTTAAAACTCGCTAACACCGCATAAAAGATTGGTGCTGTTATCAGGAGAAGAAGAAGCAGTAAAACCACCCAGAGTGTAAGTTGCGAGGTTTTCCACCTCTTTACACGAGATTCCACTAATTTTCACTCCTTTCACGGTAATAATTGAAGGTAATCGTAAATACAATGACAATTATTCCAAGAACAACACTCCCAGCAGTTGCATAGCTTACCTTATTCATACTAAAAGCCGCCTTATAGACATATGTGGAAACAAGTTCACTCATATAAAATGGACCACCTTGGGTCATAATCCAGATCAAGGCAAATCCCTTAAGAGCATTAATAATTACCATACTTATTACAACGTTTAATGTATTTCGTAAACTTGGAATCGTTATACTCCAGAGTTTCCTAATGGGACCTGCTCCATCCAAATCTGCTGCTTCATATAGCTCATAATTAATATTTTGCAGACCGGCTAAGAATAAAATCATATAGAGACCATAAAAGGCCCAAGTACTGGCTATTACTAATGCTGGGATAACAAAGTAAGGTTCTCCCAACCAATTTTTTGCTAGACTCTCTAATCCAATTGATTTTAAAAATACATTGATTGGTCCCATCTCCGGGTCATAAATTTTAGACCACAACACACCAACAACGGCTAATGAAAGAACACTCGGCAGGTAGAAACCGGCTCGAAAAAAGGTTTTTCCTTTTTTTACACGACTAATTAATACGGCTAATATTAGAGTCGGTATAACCATTAAGATTAAACTTAAAACCACCCATAACAAATTGTGTCCAAGTGCTTTTATAAAAATTTTGTCATCCGTCAGCTTTATATAATTATCAAACCCAACAAAATTCATTGAAGGGGCTGCTCCATCCCAATCAAAAAAGCTAAAACGAACCGCATCTATCATTGGATAGAGCATAAAGATTGAATACAAGATCAGCGCTGGTAACAAAAAGGAAAGAATTGTAATCATTTTTTTAAACTTAATTTTATTTCTTCCCTTTATTATTGAAAGACTTTTCTTTTTATCAATCTCTAAAGAGGATGAAGAATCGTATATGTTCAATGCAATACCCCTCCTTTTCAATAAGAGGCTTAAATCATTTATTACTTCTAATAATCTAAGCCTCAGCCTTTCTTAATTTTTGTTTAATTTAAAACCTGCAGCACGATCTTTCTCAGCGGCGGCTTCAATATTATTCATCGCATCCTTAGGTTTTGTTAAACCACCCACTAAACCTTGTAAGTTTTGATAGTAGGCTTCTTTCGCTTCTACACCAATAAAGACACTAGGATTGTACCCTGATCCATTCTCAATATCTTTCATAGAGGTTTTTAATACTTCACCCGCTGGAACCATACCAACCGATGCTTTTGAAGCAGGTACAAAATTGTAATCAGGTAAATTTAAAACAATATTGCTATAATCTTTTGAAACGATAAAATTAAACCATTTCGCAGCTAAATCAACATCTTTTGCTTTTGTTGGAATTACCCATGTCAAACCAATTCCTCCCACTGGTTTGGCAGTTTTACCTTCAATAAAGGAAGGCATCATAAAAGAATTTACGCTGGATTGTAATTTTTGATCCACAAGGTCAGTAATTAAATAAGTTCCCTCAGCTTCCATTGCAGCTTTTTTACTTAAAAATCTAAACTTCGAATCTGCTTGTGTTTGTGTTACAGACTCTTTGGTGATATATCCCTTTTTTACCCAATCAGCCATCATTTCAGCTACTTTTACCACTTCTGGATCATTCCATTTTCCATTTCCATAGAGAAGATCTTCAACCTTTTCAGTACCTGCTACTGATTCTAACATGACTCCAAATAACCATCCGATAGCATAACCATTTCGGGCACCTACAGTTATTGGTGAGACTCCTGCATCCTTTAGTTTTTGAAGCGCTTTTATAAATTCATCTTTTGTAGTTGGAACCTCAATTCCGTTTTGTTCATAAACATCTTTATTATAGAAAATACCTATCGCATCAAGCATATGTGGCAATTCATATATTTTTTCCTCTCCTGAGATAAGGTCATAGGCAAATGGACGTAATTGATCTTTCCAATTATTTTCTTCATACAATTTATTTAATGGTTGAATTAAATTAACATCGGATAATACAGCTACTCTTCCTGGACCCGCATTCATTAGAATAGCATCAGGGGGATTGACGCCTGATTGCAAGAGAGTTGGTAACTTTCCAGATTCTACTTGGACATCACCATTTGCTACATTTACATTGACACCAGGATTGAGTTCTTTAAATTTATTGACAGCCTTTTCCCATTGTTGTTTTTCTACATCGTTAAAATAATTTGGAATATATAGGTCAAGTGTATTATCTTTCTCACCTTTTGCACTCTCAGTTTTGCTTCCCTTATCTTTACCTTCTTTCTTTTCGTTGGAACTAGCTGTTGGGGACTGACAACCGACAATCATTGTTAATACCAGTACTAATGTTAGCGCCAAAGCAAAATAACGACGATATTTTCTCAATTCATGACCCTCCCTGTTTTTTCCTTACTGTAATTTCTAGCAAGAATTTACTAGTTCAATAAAAAGTAATTTACTTTTTATCCTCCCTTCGATATTCTTAAAATAGTAATTTATTACTTACTGATAATTATAAATTTTATAAATAATATAACAACGGGATAAATGGTAGATAAAAGGTGACATTTCGTGGATAACTAGATATGCCTGGTAACACTATTAAAACGAGGAGGATTAGCAAATAAATGAGATTTGCAAACTCAATTTTCTTTAAACTCCTGCTTTCATTTGTACTCATTTCCATTATTCCACTTTCATTCGTTGGCTGGATTACATATGATAAATATTCACAAAACCTTTTTGAAAAATTAGAGTACCACGCAAATTATATCTTAAGTCAAAAAATGAAGGCGCTTAACACTTTTTTGTTTGATCTAGAAAGAATGCAATCTGGGATGAAGAGTAGTACTGTATTTTCTCAATTTTTAGCAAATGAAGATCCCACTTTACACCCTCAATTTTATTTAACCCTTGATGTTCTAATGGAAAGTATCCAAACGATACGCCCAGAAACAGTTGGAATTACTATTATTAGCAATAAGGGATTCGTTTACAATTACGGATATTCTCTTAATATGAACTTTACAAAAGATAACTTTAATAAACTTTCATGGTTACAAGAGATAGAGAAAAATAACTTGAATCCGCTCATTACCAATCTCCATACAAGAGAGTATTCAAATCAGGATAAAGGTCAAAAAGTCTATTCCTATGTCCAAAAGGTTTGGGATAAAAAACTAAGGAGTTACGGCTATATTGTTATCGACTTTAAACCCGAATTACTTCAGAACATATTAAATAATGAACTTGATTCCGCCTACTCTTCTGGCACATTTATTTATAATCAAAATAGTTTTGTATTAGCACCCAAAAAGTCATCGCATATTTCGTTTAATTCCGTTAAAAATCAGAAAAATGGGTCAACCATCCATATAAATGATGAAATGAACTACCTGTTGTTTAAACAATATAATCCAATTACTAAATGGTATGTAGCCGAATATTTTGAAGTGGATGATTTTTACAAGCCTGTAAACGAGATAAAATTAATTGCTTGGTTAATTACGATTATTAGTGTAATAGTTTGTTTATTAGCAGCAATGGTTATCTCACATAGAATCTCTCGACCTATTAAGAAATTGCAGCAAGTGATGACGAATGTGAAAAATGGAAACCTCAACCAAAAATTCAATGTTAGATCTAAGGATGAAATTGGCGAACTTGGCCGAGGTTTTAATGAAATGATTGTACAGATAAATAAATTAATTATATCTGTATCCAAAGAAGAAAAATTAAAAAAGGCAGCAGAAATCACGGCACTTCAGCTTCAAATTAATCCTCATTTCTTGTACAACACACTTGAATCAATTAACTCATTAGCACGTATAAAAAAAGAATATGAAATAAGTCACTTAATCGTATTATTAGGCCGATTATTACGATTAAGTATTAGCTCTTTTGAGGAAAAAATACCCATTAATCAGGAGGTTATGTATATAGAAAGTTATTTAGAAATTCAAAAAGTCAGAATGAGAGATCCTCTTGAATATTCAATTTTTCTTGATGAAGGAATTAAAGATTGTCTAACAGTGAAGTTGATCCTGCAACCAATTGTTGAGAATGCTGTTATTCATGGAATCGACCCTTTAAGGTCTTCTGGGAGGCTAAAAATTGAAGGAAGGTTTTTAGATGAATTCATAATCTTTACTATTCAAGATAATGGAAAAGGGATAGGTCCTGAGCAACTTGAACAAATCCGTGACCGTTTGAAAAATAACTCGGAGGATTTATCTAAATATAAAAAGAAAATAGGCTTATACAATGTTCAAACTAGGATTCTATTACATTATGGAGAAAATTATGGAATCAGTATAGATAGCAAACTCAACAAGGGAACAACTGTCACCATTAAAATTCCTTATGAGGTGTGTGATGTAAGTGAAAAAAATGTTAATTGTGGATGATGACTGGTTAATTTCCAACAGTTTAATGTCAATGGATGAATGGAATGAAAGAAATATTGATGTGATAGGTACCGCTGAAAATGGTAATGAAGCTGTATATTGGATGGAAAATGAGAAATTAGACATAATTTTAACTGATATTCGTATGCCTAATATGGACGGAATTGAATTAACCAAACATATCTATGAAAATTCACCCGGGATTCATGTCGTTATTATGAGTGGTTATGAAGAATTCTCATATGCACATAATGCACTAAAATATAATGCAAAAGGATACATTTTAAAACCAATCGATACTATTGAGTTGTTTGAAGTTATTGATAAAATATTAAAGGAATTGGTAACCCCAAACCAAGATTCTTCATCAATCGACGAAAAATCACCTACTTACCATGAAAGATTAGTGCTAAGTGCAAAATCCTACATAAATGCTAATTATATGTACCCAATAACGTTAAAAGAGGTATCAAAGCGTGTTCACCTTACTGAGCATTACTTTGGACAAATTTTCAAATCAACAACTGGTGAATCCTTCATTCATTTTCTAACCAGGATAAGAATGGAAAGAGCTTGCCAATTATTAAAAAACCCAAGCCTTAAATACTACGAAGTTAGCCAACAAGTTGGCTATAATGACCCCAAATATTTCACCAAACTGTTTCAAAAAAAATATGAATTAACCCCAAAAGAATATAGAAAACAGTTTTTTATTTAATAGCAATAAGGGGAAATAATACTGTAATTCCAATAATCCTGTTTCTATCTTTTCCGAACATAATTGTACCCATAGAAACAAAATTCGTTGTACAATAACTCTAATGAAATGGAGGTCATAAAATGAAAAAAGTGATTATTTATTCCCAAGAAACATGCCCGCCTTGCCATGCGGAAAAA
>DATMFE010000387.1:0-2061 GCA_035556295.1 Ureibacillus sp. | reverse complement strand
TAATATTTTAGATAGATCGACATCTTCAACGAATTTCTCAACAAACTCGTTTGCGGGCTTCATCATAATTTGTTCCGGTGTTCCAAGTTGAATAATACTGCCATCCTTCATCAAAGCAATTCGATCACCGATGCGCAGTGCCTCATCTAAATCATGGGTGATGAAAATAATTGTTTTCTTGAAATTTTCCTGAATTTCTAGTAATTCATCTTGCATATCTTTACGAATCAGTGGATCAAGTGCACTAAATGCTTCGTCCATTAACAGGATATCCGTGTCGCTAGCAAGTGCACGGGCGAGTCCTACCCTTTGCTGCATACCACCGCTCAATTGGGATGGAAATTGATTCTCATAACCTTTTAGTCCAACGACAGCTAATGCGCTCATTGCCTTTTCACGGCGTTCTTCAACAGAGGTCTTTTGGATTTCAAGTCCAAATTCGGTATTTTCTAAAATCGTTTTATGGGGGAAAAGGGCAAAGTTTTGAAACACCATACTTATTTTCTTTCGTCTTACTTCCCTTAGGCGAGCGGGACTCATCTTTACAATATCTTCATTGTCAATCAAAATTTCGCCAACCGTAGGGGCGATTAGTCTGTTAAACATCCGAATTAACGTTGATTTCCCACTCCCAGACAACCCCATAATTACGAAGATTTCTCCAGGGTAGATGTTGAAGTCCACTTTATTGACACCAACTGTTTGTCCTGTTTCTTTCAAAATTTCTTTCTTAGAACGACCTTGTTCTAAAAGCTCCAGTGCTGCTTTGGGAGACTTACCAAAAATTTTTGATACGTTTCTTACTTCTACAAATGGATTCATTTAAACACCTCGTTCTTAAATTTTCTTCTAAAAAACTGATATAGTAGAGCAAACCTTTTTCAGGAATATAAGCTTCCCCAAAATAACAAAGCGGATATTGTTCAATCATTCACTTACTTGCTCTTAGGTTCTTAATCTCACTCGCTTTAATTCTGAATTTTATAAAAACTAGGAATTGAAGGTGAGATGTTTGCTCGTTTGACTTTGATTCTTTTATGAAGAGGATGTAGCCAAAAAGGGGAAAACAACATCAAATATAGGGTTTTTTAAAGGGCTAAATCGTGTGTTTACTTTTTAACTATATCGTTTTCCAGTATTCATATCAAATGACGTACGCGCAGAATGAATGAGATTTTAGTAGAGTTTTGACTATAATTATCGCTTTTTTAATCTGCCAAAAATGTTGATATAGCAGGGGTTTCATAGTTTTTTTAGGTTGGAATGAATGAGTGGAATTATCGTAGATTAATTTTTATTAAAATGATTCCTTTTTCCTATTGAAATTATTCGAAAAAAATCAATTTTAAAAAGAGGAATGTAAAGAGAAATCATCGTGGTTGAATTCAATTTGGAAGATGAAAATCACTTGAATTGGAAAGTTGAATTTACCCTTTTCTGGGTAGTCTACTAACAATCATTTATCAAAGGTACGAGATGCTTCTTTTGGAGGCGAAACTTCAACTTAGAGTATAGACGAAAGTGTCAGTAGCTTTATGTACTTTCCAATCATCCAAGAACTGTATTTCAGATTTCACAGTTTCGATTGTTATCTTTGTTTTTTTATACTATGATACTTAATATCATATACAGATTGTTCCAAAGGAGAAAGATTAGTGGATTATAGGGATTGGGTTATGTTACAAGTGTTAAATGAATATAAAAACATTACAAAAACGGCGGAGAAATTATTTATTTCCCAACCAGCTTTATCAAATCGTCTCAAACAAATAGAAAAAGAGTTTGGTACGAAGATCGTTGTTAGGGGAAGAAATGGGATCCAATTCACACCTGAAGGTGAATATTTGGCTAAAAACGCGGATAAAGTAATATCTTTGCATAAAAATATCAAAGAAAATATTATGAATATGAACCAAAATGTAACGGGGACTTTAAGAATAGCTAGCTCTAATGTTTTTACAAGATACAAAATGCCTGCTGTTCTGAAACGTTTTCAAGAAATATTTCCTAATATTGAATTTCAGATTACTACAGGATTGAGCAAGGATATCTTTCAATTAA
>DATMFE010000386.1:0-1914 GCA_035556295.1 Ureibacillus sp. | reverse complement strand
TTCACAAATTGGAATAACTCCTACATCTACATTCTTCATCATATTAGCTACCTCACCACATGAACTTTTAAGGTTACCTGTCTCAATATTAGAAGTCATCACTTCTGTTATATTCATAGCAACTCCTCCTTTATTTAATCATTGTCTTACTTCACTTGATTCCCGCACCTCATCTTCTAAAACGTTCATTTGAGTTTTAGGATACAAAGCTTTAGGTTTTAATGAGAAGAAAATGGTGAATGGATTTGAAAAATTCATCGCATTTTATTGGACAGTAAAAAGGTGTAAGAATGATAGGGAACGAGGTTTTAATAAAAGAGCACAGCCCTTTGGTTCGTAATAAATTTATACTTTTCTTCTTCTCATCTTTATACTTTTACAAAAGAGTTATTCGAAGCTATTTTTCATTAAATTGAAATATTAAAACTATTATATAAATTGTATAATTTAGTAGTATAAAAACTACTAGAAAGGAATTACACACTATGTTATGGTTTATATCTGCTTTAGGGACAGCTGTATGCTTCGGAGTAAACAATACTTTATTTAAATGGGGTGCTCTTCAACATTTATCTAAAGTGTGTATTCAACTTTTCTTTTATTGGATTTCTTTTTTTATCCTCTTATTATTTACTCTTATTAAAGGAAGTTTTGAATTTCACATTTTACCTATTTTAACGGGGGCACTAATCGGTATCTTAAATGCCAATGGCAATATCCAAATGTCGAAAGCCTTTGAGAAAGGACCTGCGAGTATTACATCTACCATTATTGCGATGAATACAGTCATTGTTGTTATAGCTACATCCTTATTATTTCCTCAATCCATTCCTTTAACAAATTGGATTGGTATCGTCATTATTATATTGGCAGCTTGTATTATTCAGTATCAACCAAACAAAACGGCACACATAGAGTATAAATTATGGATTTTGAGCTGCTGTTTAGCTCTTCTATCTATCGGCACAGTTGGTGTTATTATGAAATTCAGCACGTATCAGCACTTTACCATGGGTGAAATGCTTGTTTCAATGTATGGCGGAGGAGCTGTCTATTTAAGTTTATTAGCTCGGAAAGAACTTAAAAAAATAACTGCACATAAAATTGAAATAAAGATAGGTATACTAGTTGGTATATTAAGTACGATTGGTTACAGCTGTTATTTATTCGCCCTAAAGGAAGGTCCATCCAGTGTGGTTTATCCAATCATTAGTTTAAATTGTATTGTTGTTTTAATTGGGAGCTTAATTATCTTTAAAGAGAGACTTAAAAAATATCAATTAATAGGAATTATTCTTACTCTATGCGGAATCGTGTTGACTAAGATATAAGTTCTTGCACCAATACCGACAGAAGAATGAACATATAGTGAAATGGGTCTCCCTCTGGATGGCAACTGAAGATGTATATAGTATACATACATAAAAAAACAGAAAAACTCCCCCAATGCGTTAAGGGAGTTTTTCTATTTTTAGAAGTTAGCTAAATGATGATTCATCCATCTTGAGCTTTGGGTACCAATCTTGCCTTAATGTATCGATTGAATCGGTCGTTTTAGCTATGCTCTCTCTCCTAACCTGTTTTTATTTATTTCAACAGGTAGCGTTAATGCCGCTAGCTTGCAGAACTTTTTCTAGTGCACTTTGCTCTTTATTGCTTAAAGGAACCATTGGCAAACGAACACCGCCAACTTGTATTCCATTTAGATTTAATGCAGCTTTTACTGGTGAAGGACTTGGCGCAATAAATAATGCTCTCATAATTGGAAGCAGATTGCGATGTGAAGCAGCAGCTTTTTGGACATCGCCATTTTTGAAGGCATTAATCATTTCTTGCATATCATTGCCAATGATGTGGGAAGCAACTGAAATAACTCCTGCCCCGCCAATTGCTAATACTGGTATTGTTAACCCA
>DATMFE010000385.1:0-2191 GCA_035556295.1 Ureibacillus sp. | reverse complement strand
CCCCATGCAAAGAATCGCCTTCCCAATACTAGGCTTTGCATGAGTCGCTGCAGATTCTGGCAAGCTTATCCTGTTTGCCATTTTCTCCACCTCCCTATAATTCATATTATTATAAAATAAATGACAGTTTCTTGCATCTTGTTTACCTTTTATTGAAAAAAACCGCGGCAGAGTCTACATGTTTTAACCAACGACTTTCTGAACCATTTAATCCATTCTTAATCCATACCTCTCCTTGATTTCCCTTTTGATTCTTTCGATACCAAGTAATATAGGATCCCACCACTTGAGGTTTATCGTCTAGTTCATTTTTCTTCGGGAAGGAAATCTGCTTTTGTTCTGCTGATTTTATATCGATGGCATATAGCGTTGTAAACATCGTTGGAACGGGCCCCTCTTCCCATTCCTCATTTTCTTTTGCACGGGCAACAATCACCTCTTCTGGCGAGAACCAATCTACATCAAGGTCAACATAGCCTTTAGGTGTATATTCCTTTTGTTGATTCGAGATTGGAATGTCAGCTACTACAGTTTTTTTATTTTCAACGAAAAATCTACCTTCACCAGATATGTAGGCTAATTGATTTTTTGTCGGAGCCCATTTTATCCAGTCTTTATACCAAAGCATTTTTCCTATAACTTGAAAATGGTCTCCTGCTGCAGACAGCACACATAGTGTATTACTATCATTGGACCAAGATGCTGTCGGTGTTGCTAAAAAGCTGACCCACTTACCATCCGAACTCCATTTAAAATATTCGGCATTAATCGCAAATAAGTCCGTTGTATTTGTTTGAATGGTGTAAAAAGACTTTATTTTATTCGAATCAAACTTAGCATCTACTGGAACTTTAAAAAGATGAACAGGCTCCCATCCAGTAGGAAGCAAATTGGATTGTGCTGAAACAATGAACTCTTTCCCACTTGGAAACCAAGCAAAATCACTAACACCTAAAGAAACATTTTCAAAACCTTTTGGGCGTCCATTCTCTGTTTTTGTAACATTCAGTACACCACCAGCATTATAAGCAAGTTGATTAGAAACCGGTGACCATTGAAAATTTCTTGTTTCAATGGTTGAATATGGCTGATAGCTTTCCTTTTGCTTTACATCATAAATAAACAAATAGGTTTTTCTGGCCTGTTCATCACCATCTAAATAGGCGATAAACTGACCATCCTTTGACCACTGCGGAGAGTAAACATATCGCCCCGTTGTAAGTTGTATTTCTCGATTACCCTCTTTCATCCATAACTGATGATCTCGTATAAAAGCAGCTTTAAGTGGAACTTCAGCAAAAACACTTGTTGAAAAATAAAAACTGAATAATAGTATTAATACAATCCGAATCCTCATCAATTATCCCCTCCTTACACTAGAGTGTCCTGATTGATGGGTAAGATTCAGCCATCAAACCTAACAATAGAACTTTACTTAAGGACAAATACATCTATCAGGATAAAGTGAGAAACTTCCATTTATTTTTTAATAACCTAATAATCTGTGTTGTTTTTACTGAAAATGTAACTAAATATCCACCGAAAAAACATAATCAATACAGCCACAGAAAACGCTTCTATAAGATGGGAAGTCTAATTAAAAAAACCAAACCAACTTCTGATTATAAAGATGCCAGTAAAATATAATAAGAAAAGTAATATGTATTGTTTCATAAAGCCCCCTTTTTATATGGTAATTTTAAATTATACTTCCAACAATAACGTTCACTAGAATAGTTTCAAACTATTAGATTCAGTTCTAATGATATTTTATCTTCTTTAAGTAACTTAATTTTAGATAGAATGTTCCTATTGTTCTTTTCAAGTAGTTCTTGATTTACAAGTCAAATGTAAATTCTTTAAGTAAATCACTTATACGCATACAAAAAACCCCCTATTAATGCGGATTACTCACACATAAATAGGAGGTTTCAGCCATAAACGTTATATGACACAACTTAGCCAACCTTAGTAGACTTTTTACTTATTATGTCAAAATTAGCGTTTGATGTTGTAGAAAGATTTAAGACCATCATATACCGCTAAATCGCCAAGCTCGTCTTCGATGCGAAGAAGTTGGTTGTATTTTGCGATACGGTCTGTACGAGACATAGAACCTGTTTTAATTTGACCAGCATTTGTTGCAACAGCGATATCAGCAATTGTTGTATCTTCTGATTCACCAGAACGG
>DATMFE010000384.1:0-5319 GCA_035556295.1 Ureibacillus sp. | reverse complement strand
TGCTACATCCCGAATTGTTGCCAAATCTCTCACCTCAATCTTGAAAATGTGTAACCGTTTCCACATTATTTAAAGATAGCATGATTTATTTTAGATATCAATAACTCTTTTTATACATTACTTGGGGACTTAGAGCATGATTCAGGAGATAAAAAACAGAACTACTATTTATATGAAGATAATGGTGTATTTTTCATATAAAACTGTGAAAAAGGGAACAATCACTTTTTACTAATCAAACAATATTTAGTATGATAATTACAAAAATATACAAAAATAGATAAAAAGGAGGGAAATAAATGAAAAGAAACGATACCATGATGCAATTTTTTGAATGGCATGTACCAGCGGATGGCTGTCATTGGCAAAGATTAAAGCACGCTGCACCTCAGTTAAAAGCAGTTGGCATTAACGCCGTTTGGCTGCCGCCTGTTTCAAAAGGGCAATCAGCAAACGACAATGGGTATGGAATCTATGATGGCTATGACCTTGGAGAATTTAATCAAAAAGGCACTGTTCGTACTAAATATGGGACAAAACAAGAGCTCCTGGAAGCGATTGAAGTTTGCCGCCATGAGGAAATCCGTGTGTATATCGATATCGTCATGAACCATAGAGCAGGGGCAGATGAAACAGAACTATTCGATGTTGTCGAAGTGGATCCAGAAAACCGAATGAATGAACTATCGAAGCCACTTAAAATAGAAGGATGGACGAAATTTACGTTCCCAGGTAGAAATCAACAATACTCCTCGTTTACATGGAATGCCCATCATTTCAACGGAACGGATTACGATGAGAGAACTAAAAAGATTGGAGTTTACCGCTTGCTAGGTGAACATAAAGGATGGAGTAAGAATGTTGTCGATGAATTAGGCAACTATGATTATCTCATGTTTGCAAATATTGATTATGATATTCTTGAAGTACGTCATGAAATGATTTCATGGGCAAAGTGGGTCATCGATACATTGAAATGCGACGGCTTTCGCTTAGATGCTGTTAAACATATTAATAGCGAATTTATGAATGAATGGTTACAAGCAGTCCATTCTTATACACATAAACGCTTTTATATCGTAGGAGAGTTTTGGCAAGCAGATACTCATGTACTTCAAAACTATTTAAAGCAAACAAACTATCAATTAAACTTATTTGATGTCGCTCTTCATTATAAATTTTATGATGCCGCCAAAGCTGGCGCCGACTTCGACTTACAAACTATTTTTCATCAAACCCTCGTTCAATCACACCCTTCACATGCTGTTACATTTGTTGATAATCACGACTCCCAACCTTATGAATCACTTGAATCTTGGGTACTAGATTGGTTTAAACCGCTAGCCTATGCCCTTATTTTGCTAAGACGCTCTGGCCGCCCTTGCGTATTTTTCGGTGACTATTATGGCATTCGTGGCCCTGTATCGGTCCAAGGCAAACAAGAGATGCTGGACTCTTTATTATACGCACGTTATGAAAAAGCATATGGAAAGCAAAAAGACTATTTTGATAATCCCCATGCTATTGGCTGGGTTCGATTTGGAAAGCCTTCGATTCAAAAGTCTGGATGTGCTGTTATCCTTTCTAATGAAAAAGCTACCGAAAAACGCATGTTTGTCGGTAAACAGCGTGCTGGAGAAGTGTGGGTCGACCTCACAGACGCTCACCCTGCAAAAATCACGATTGAAAAAGATGGATTCGCTACCTTTCCTGTTCAAGCAAGAAGCGTGTCTGTTTGGGCTTTAAACTAGAATTAAAGAATGACATTTACTACTATAATCACAAACGGATTAGGGTAAAACTAAAGGGCATGAGTCCAGTGCAATACCAAAATCATGCCCAAGCGGTTGCCTAACATTCGTGTCTGACCTTTTGGGTTCACTTCATAATAGTAAATTTTGTTTGCTTCTCCTGAAGACTTCTTGTTAAATCAACATAACAGTGGCTATTAATCTCGTAATATTGTTGAGATGTCGAATTAAGTTGCTGTTGATCCATAATTTTTGAAAAGTAATTCTCTGCAATATAGTGACTAACATACACTGGAAATGTTTGCTCATAATAGTCGGCTTTCTTAATCTTTTCTGACGCTTCATCAACAAGATTCATGATTTCCCTCGCATAGTGCAGTAAAATTTCACCTTGCTTCGTTAACTCTACTTTTTTTCCGGAACGATGAAACAGCTTAGAATCAAAATTCTCTTCTAATTTATTTATATGATGACTAATTGTAGGCTGGGAACAATACAATCGTCGAGCAGCTTCCGTAAAAGAACGACATTCAGCTAAAACAATAAAGGACTCCATTTTCTCTAATGTATTCATCTCTACTCCCCTTCTCATAAAGATAAACTTAAATACGATAATGATAATCATTATCATATTTAAGTTTATCAGCCATTGCCTTTATTGTCTATTTTTATGGAACATCATTCTATATTACTCAATGATCTTCATTACCCTTTGCATCTGTATAAGTTGTGTTTTTTGGTCAACAAGCATCGTTCGTGCAATACGTCTCAAGTCCCCATTGTTGGTAAATTGTAAAATCGTAATCTCCATTTCAACCGCTCCTTCATGAAGCGCAATCATTTCTTCTAAAAAATGTTGGTTAATATCCCCTTTAGTTTTAGCTCTTTCCATTTTCTCAATCATTTGTTGAAACGAATCTTTATATACTTCCAAATAAGCTGCTTCCTTTTCTAACTCTATATGGGGATGTTCTTTTATTTCCTCTAAAAGTACCTTCATTTTATCTAATTCAATAAGTTGATTATGGACTATCTTTTTGGCAATCTGTTTCACTTCTGAATGATCACTAAACCTCATAATATTTTCACACATAGCAACGGACGCTTCATGAAGCGGAATCATTTCATACAAAAAATCAAGTGTTGCATCACCAGTGTTCGGAACATCCTCTACCTTCGTTTTCATCATTTGTAAGGCAATACGATAATAATCAAAATACGCTTCTTCCTTTGAACTCATTTTTGCATCAACACTATCTATTAATGCAATCCAAACTATAAGCCCAATCCATAAACGCTTAGTCCACCCTCTCATCTAAGCCCCCCTTATCATTAACTCGATTTTATTATGGAAGAAAAAGATTGGGCTTATACTGAACAAAGCGCAAAAGGAAACACGCCGTTGTTACTTGTACAAATTTTACACGTGTGAAAAGCCTGATATAGGAATAGATTAAAATTATTCCCGCCAAACGATACGATTTTATATAATGAAAGAACAAAGAAGCGATTCAATGTAGAGGAGAAAGGAATATGGCCTTAAATTATGATATCGACAAATTAACGAACCTTGGGATTTCCATCGGGATTCTACTCTTATTTTTGTTGTTAAGAAAGATATTTACTACATATATCTTTAAATTCATTTTAAAAATCAGCAAAAAATCTCCGACCAATTTTTTTACACATGTTTTTAATTCTTTTGAACAGCCGATTCGTTGGTTATTCATCATAGTTGGTGTATATGTGGCACTTCGTTACTTCCCTTATTTAGACCAAAGAGATCCATTGTTCTTGAAGTTCTTTCGTGCCAGCATAATTTTTATTATTAGCTGGGGATTATATAATATGTCTTCTGCTTCATCAGTCTTATTTGAAAAGATAAGGGACCGTTTTGATATTAATATGGACCAAATCCTTATCCCATTTTTATCAAAGGGTTTACGTTTTATCATTATCGCGATTAGTTTCAGTATTATTGCCCAAGAGTTTAATTATGACGTAAACGGGTTTGTAGCAGGCTTAGGACTGGGCGGTCTTGCTTTTGCCTTAGCTGCAAAAGATGCTATTGCCAATTTCTTTGGCGGGATTGTCATTATTATCGAAAAACCTTTTTCTATCGGGGATTGGATTCAAACATCGAGTGTAGAAGGAATTGTCGAAGATATTACGTTCCGGAGTACTTCTGTTAGAACATTCACTCAAGCATTAGTAACGGTACCAAATGCTGGGTTATCTAATTCGGTTATTACAAACTGGAGTAAAATGGGGAAAAGAGGAGTTAGCTTTAACCTGGAAGTAAAATATGATACACCAAGAAACAAGCTGAAACAAGTAGCCGAAGAAATTGAATATACATTACATAACCACTCAGGTGTTCATAAAGAAACAATTTTTGTGAAATTTGATCAGCTTAATACAAATGGTCTACGGATTTTCGTCTACTTCTTTACTAGCTCAACTGTTTGGGGCGATTATTTAAAGGTAAAAGAAGACATTAATTATGCCATAATGGACATTCTCGAGCAAGAAGGTGTATCACTTGCCTTGCCTATTAGTACCGTTATTGTTGAAAAAGATAAAGCTATACAAACAAATCAAGTGTCAGGTTCATAATAAACAATACTAAACAGGCCCTATTCATTCTTAGGACCTGTTTATTCAATTTCCATGAACAACCTATTCAATAAAGGTTCTATCCATCTCCATCTATCAAAAATTTACCAATTAAATATACAAAAATTACAATTTAAGCATTATAATTGAGTAAAAATCTGATAATAAAAAGAACTACATATAAAAGATTTATTTAAATTAAGGAATGTTCGAACATAGGAGGAGAATAAACAATGAATAATCACGAAGAAGTGCGATTAAGACCATTAGAAAGAGAAGATTTGAAGTTTGTCCATAAGCTGAATAATAACGCTAAAATTATGTCTTATTGGTTTGAGGAACCGTATGAAGCCTTTGTTGAATTACAGGACTTATTCGATAAACATATCCATAATCAAGGGGAACGCCGCTTTATCCTTCAACAAGGAACGGACATTCTCGGTCTAGTCGAGCTAGTGGAGATTGATTATATCCATCGCAGAGCTGAATTTCAGATTATTATTGATCCGAAATACCAAGGTTGTGGATATTCATTAACCGCTACTCGCTTAGCGATGAATTATGCGTTTTTTATTTTAAATTTACATAAGCTATATTTAATTGTTGATAAAACGAATGAAATAGCTATTCATGTTTACCAAAAAGCCGGCTTTCAAATAGAAGGCGAACTACAAGATGAATTCTTTGTTGGTGGTAAATACCATGATGCATTAAGAATGTGCATCTTCCAAGAACAATATATCGAAATGAAGGAGCGTGAAAATTGCCAAAATTAAGAACATAATATTGTGGGTACTGCTCCCCCTAAAACTATGTTATCATAATAATATGGTAACGTACTAAAGGAATATTATATTATATAGACAAAGGAGAATTTCTTCAAAATGAAACGTATAGCAACTATGATTTTGACTTTAGTAGCTATGTTCTCCATCCTTACAGCTTGCGGTAC
>DATMFE010000383.1:0-2149 GCA_035556295.1 Ureibacillus sp. | reverse complement strand
TGCAACAGGCTATACGGTCTTATCCCATGGTACGAGCAATAAAATGAGGCACCCAGATATTTTAACTGGAATTGTTACGATGTTATCTCTAGGGCCATCAAATATGCTATATGTAGCGATGATTACATGGATTGTAAATGTTTTGGAATTGTTACATGAAAAGCAGAAAGTGCAATCACAAAAGTTATCTACGATTACTTAAGATATTCATTCATACCTTTTGTATGAATTGATATAAAAAACTTAGGATTATGGGGGAGTTTTATAATGATTAATCGCGATTTTCTAATGGGATTTGTATCAGGAACAGTAGTAGGCGCAGTAGGCTACCGTTTATATGAACAAAATGGTGGGCAGTTACAACGTTTGGTTCAACCTAAACCGTCATATGGTGGACAGCAAACTATTTCATCCTATCAACCTTCTATGGAAGAGCTTCAAGCACAGAAAGAGCGTTTAGAAGATATGATTGCCGAATTACAAGTAAAATAATGATAAAAAGAGTGAGAGATAGTTCCAGGCTATCTCTCACTCTTTTTATTTCATAATGAGGGAATCATTTTTAAATGATGAAACGCTTATTTACCGTACGCTAAAAAGTTTCCTGTAGTAAACTCTTGTTATTATTATATTCTGCAATTTGAAAATTATCAATAATTATAGAGGGAAATGATCTAATTTTATAAATGCACAGAATGAGGTATAGTTATATACATTTGGAGTTGTTTGTTTGACACAATTATATTTAATCATTCTAATGTCCGGTAACAATGAGAGTGAATTTTGGTAAATATAAATGATTAACACACCTAGTGAAATTAATAGCCATACATGCAGATTTCTAAAGTGAGTGATAGTTTTGCCTATGATTTCATGAAAGATAACAAAGGAAAGTGTACCGATTTAGGTGAAGTTAAAAAAATCCCAACAATTCAAAGAAAATCCTTGGCTTTATTGCTTTAACGCTTGGAACACAATTAAATTCGCCGTCCGTAAAAGTATACTTTTGCGGACTTTTATTTGATTTTAGTCCAATATTTTAACATATACAGTCTCTTTCTAATTTTTTAGCTACTTATAAGAATTTTTCATACTGTCCTTAATATCGTTAAAAAAACAGAATATTCAATTATTTTAATTTATTTTGTAAGCGATTACATATATAATGAAAATAAGGTTGGATAGCAAGCTTGGCTATCATTGTATATGGCGTAGGCGGGACCAGTACAAGATGAAAATAGCTTATCATATAAAATATTTTGTTAATTTGTATGTATAAGAGATTGCTAGTTGGACAATAATAAAAAATAGGAACTTGCATAAAGGAGGTCAAACTATTGAGCGAATATAACCAGGTTTTCTCTACATTTATTAATGAAGAACGATTTGATTTACATTCATACCTTACTTATTTATTTATCAATGAATGTCAGGAAGATGTAGTAAATCAGTTAGAACAGAAACATGTAAAACAATAAATTTATAAATAGGAAAGAAGAAAGGGTAAATAATAATGAACGGAAAAATCGTGTAGGTGACTTTATCTTTCTGAGCAGAAGGAATAGGTCGCCTATTGGTATTTCTACTTAAGTATTTAATACACTAAACTCAATGTTAAATCTTTTTAAAGATTAAAGGGCTTATAACGGAAGTACTTTATTATTTACTTAAGCTAATGGGGCAGGTTAGTTTAATATTTGGACAATTTGTTTTTCTGGATTTTTCTTGAAAATGGATGGTTCTTTTTTAATGTGAAATTGCTCTTTTAAAAAGCCCCTTAAATTTCTCTCTATCTTCGGGTGTAAATGGTTTTGGCCCCTTTGTACGCTTTCCGCTTTTTCGAGCCATTGCACTCAAATAACGTGTTTGTAATAATTGGTCAATGTTTTCATTTGTATAGCTAGACCCATTATGGTGAAGTACCACACACCCTTTTGCTAAACCTAGCGAAGCAAGACCATAATCTTGCGTAACGATTATATCCCCTTTTTCTACTAACCCCATAATCCGATAATCCGCAGCATCTGCTCCAGAATCAACATAAATGGTTTCCACTCCTGATGGTTGTTCCACATTAGAAAAATGAGAAAAGCTAGTAACAAGGATAACAGGAATTTCAGCATTCGTACCTTCAGAGATAATGATATCT
>DATMFE010000382.1:0-5483 GCA_035556295.1 Ureibacillus sp. | reverse complement strand
GTAATTATAAAATTAGTGATTTCAAATATGAGGTAAAAGCCGTTGAGCTTGCAAGAAGTAATATTCGTTTTTGTTCTGCCCAATTGATTGCTCATTCAAATCTAGCAACATTTGGAGTATGTACTGCTTTAGTTCTAGTTGATAATGGAACTAAAGCAGGTTTTGTTGCCCTTCAAAATTTACGGAAGTTAACAACTCGTTCGTGAAAATCTATCTTTTATAACGCTTTAAACTAAATGTATAAATACTTAAAAAACATCAGATTAGAAAAACTGATGTTTTTTTAAGTACTTTAAACTCAGAAACTGATACTAATTTAACTTTTCCTAATAAATCTTGTAACTCAATTTCACAAGTCCCATTGTTATATAACCACAAAACAGTATACTTTTTTCTTTAAATATAACATTACAATCAACCTTTACTAATTATCCTTTCAAACACAAGGTTTTCTGAATAATCCTTTAAGGATACTAATTCATTAGTGTCCTTTTTTTTTCGAGAAAACAGGGAATCTTTTAAGGCTCGTCGTATTAATAGGGATAAAGAGGTGATTGGGTTGACACAATTAATTATTAATGATGTTGAATTTAATGTTGAAAATTTTGAAGAAAAAACAATTACACATTCCCCTACAGGTGAGCAGCTAAAAAAGATTGGTTTTGCATTTTCGGTTATAGGAAAAAAAGATTATAACTTATATGACTTCTTTTTCGAGAGCCCCGATTTTGAGCTTACTATTGTTGATACAAATGAGAAACTCAAAATGAAAAATATTTCACACAGTACTTTTTATCAAGCTGCAGAGATATCAGATGACACAAAAGTCGTATTTAGAATTAAGCTACAACAAGAACCAGCCAAAGAAAAAGAACTTACAAAAGATCAGAAATTGATGGTAAATGCCGTAAATGAGGTTGTTTTATCTAGAGTAAGATTTAAAGCGTTAGAAGAAGTACTAGAAGAGAAAGGAGTATTCAAAGGCGATGAATTATTTGATAAGATTGAAAAAGTAACTAAAAGAGACTTTGAAACGTTAAAGAAAGAAATACTGGATGATAAAGAAGAAATAAACATGTAAAAGCACCTCTATTTTATCAAGGTGCTTACGTGTTTTTCTATAAAGAGCCTTTTCGTATAGTATTTCTGAGAATACCTATTATGTAAACTTTGAAATGAATTATTACTCAGTGACTTCTTTTTCCACAGTACTTATTATTCTATACAAAGCTAAAGATGTAGTCTCCACATCCGGAAAATATTCAATATGGCCTGTTTCAATATTCTTCACTTGAAAATTCTTTAGTTCTTTAGAATAACTGAGAGAAAAGGTATGATTTCCACTACAAAAGGTATGAGTGATTTCACTATCTTCATATCGTAATAACGTTTCTAACATTTCTTTGATTTTTATTATTGTCATGTATCACCAAACCCCTTTCTCACTATTTAAAGAAATTTTACAAATTAAGGTTTAATCCATTTTAACATAGGGTATATTTATAAGTTATTACCTTCAATAATTGAAATAAAGATTTATTAATTATAGACCTTTCTGGAGCTGTTAACATGGAGATGCATGTTATTGATCATTTTCAGAAAGTGTTAACTGGAATTTCAATGATGGGATGTAAAGCTATTCTTACAGGTTTACGTGCTGACCTAGTTAGGACCATGATTCACTCAGGAATCTCCTTTGAAGAAAAGGCAGAAACAAAAGGAACGTTACAGCAAACATTAAAAGAATACCTAGAACTCCACCAGATATAGGAGGAATAGAGAGGTTTTCTCTACACGTAGAAATAGAGATGAGTTTGTGCAATTAGAAGTGTTGTTGAAAAAGTAAATAAAGTTTATTCTACCTGAATAACCATTACTAAGATAACCCTGGATTTATAACTCTAGGGTTGCTTTACTATAGTACCGATAATGGTGCGACAAGAAGTCGCTTTCTTACAGTATAGCAAACGCTACTCATCTAGACGCAAAAGCAATCTCCGTCCAAAACGGCATGCTTGGTAACGAGCCTGTCGTTTGCATGAGGAAATGCGGAAACGGAGGAGAAATGCTGCATGGTCTAGAATACTGCTAGGAGAAAATAGGTATGGTAAACGAAAGTGAAGGGGCTCTCTCGCCGGTTGGCACTCAAACACGATTGTTGGAGTGCTAAGACTAAGAGGGTCTTCGTATAAAGACATTGTCGATTCCTTAATGCCTCCCGGCACGCCTACCATTGACAACTGTGTAGCCCTTACTCTGAAGATAAGTCTTCTCTATCAGCAGCTTCGGGCGGTGTTTCCATCCACCCATTTTCTATCATGATATCGGCTGCGTCATGAACAAATCCTGTTATATCCTTTAAAAAATCTGCATACATTAGCGCTAAATCGCGTCTTCCGTTTACTGCTACTGAATTTCCAAAATTTCTTACTCTCATTGAAAACATATCCATCTTATGAAAAACCATTAATTTCTCGGAAAAAGGAGAAAATGTTGAAGTTGTCACTAAATGATCAATTAGTTCTGGAGAAGGCAAGTTATCATCATGAAGTTTTTTTATATAACCTTCAATCGCTTTATAAGTAAGTTCTTCTCCTTTTATAAATAAATTTCGAATCTTTTTCGTTTTTGTAACTTGACTAAACGCCATTACCAAGGCTTTGCTTGCCACATTTGTCTCTAGATTATCGTATAAATGAGCAATTTCTAACGCATGTAAAGGTCGTACATCTCCAATGAAACCTTTTAAATAATTTTTATGTGCTATATTTACTTTTTGTGGTGCCGGAATAATAGGCGATTTAATAACCCACCCTTTATTTATTGAAACATCTTTGATATGTTCACCCAATTCTATAGTTGACTCCATACAATAAAGAGAAAATTTCCTTATATCCGCTCTATACATTAACGGTATTCCTACACTGTAAAGACTAAGCCCTACTTTAGTTACGTATCTTAAATAATGTACATAGAACTCATCTTCAAATAATCTTGGAGCAGCAAGATTAACATCATCTTTTGTGAAACCATTTGGAATGGGAATGTTCTCTTTTATGAAAGTATCTTTTATAGTACTTTGAAATTCTTTACTCAAGTTTAATGCATTTTCTAATAACTTCTTTACATCTTGGTCTTCAACATGTTGGAGAAAATAACTTAGAATACATGTAGCCATGCTATTACCCATATATATAGCCCAAAGTTTACCTATTTCCGCAGAATTTAATTTTTCCATATGAAATCTCCTAAACCGATTTTTTCTTAGATTTACCATTAAAAGAATATCTATTCTTCTAATCCCTAAACTATAGTTTTTCCAGAAAAATTATTTAAATAAATCTCAACCTGTGCATTGGTAAAGTAAGATGCTCGATTAACGTCCTGTTGTCTTATTCTAAACTTTAATTATGAGGCAATTCCTTTCGATCATTTGCTTGAGGAGGTTTCTCTATCCATCCTCTTTCAATCATAATGTTTCCCCAACTTATAGTAAGTTTTAAATCCCTTAGAATAGATGCTTCACAATGTGTTATTACATCTATCCTCATACTTGTAGCCATAGCATTGGAGTAATATATCATTGCTAAATTAAACATAAACCCGGCATGAAATAACATTAATTTATCTGAGAAAGGAGCTACTTTCGAATTTGTAACTTGGGTGTCTAATAACCCTGGAGAATGAAGGTTGGCTTCATGTAATATCGAAGAAAAAATACCAATATGTTTGTTGCACAAATTTAAAGCATCACCCATAAATTTATGTGCTTTTTTGTCCTTAGTTACTTGCTGAAAACCAAGAATAATCCCCTTTGCTGCAATACTCTTTCTCAAATTAAAGTATATATTTGAAGCCTCCATCGTATTTAAAGGCCTTTTCTTCCCCAATATGTCCATTGCATATCCTAAGTCCGTAATGAATTCACTGTTTTGTGGCGTAGAATAATAAGGATCTCTTTCATAAATTCCTTTAGATAAGAGAATATCAATTGATTTATTATAAACGTCCATCGCATCAATATTACATTGATAGTAATGATCCCGTATATCTTTTCGAACTGAGCCACTAAAAGACATACCATATCCTGATAATCCATGAATTGTCATATCATGTATGTACTGTAGCCAAAAGGAATCTGTAAATAAAGAAGAAGCTTGCAGGTTTACATCTTTATCCGTGAAGCCATTTGGTAGAGGGAAATTCTCGTTATTTAAAATCTTCGTTAACACTTTAAGATGCTTTTCAGATAATCCTAAACAAAATTCGAAAAGGGATCGAATTCCGGAGTCTTTAACGGTTGCTAATACGTATTTGCTAATACAAATTGCCATTGTTTCCCGAATGTATTGTACCCACAGGCTTGTAATTTCTGAGGAAGTTAATCTATTGTTGTTTCTGCTCAAATTTGTTACCTCCGATAGGATATAAATGCTATACAATAGATTATCCTAATATTTTGCACTTATGCATTATGGTAACAAATCGCATTCATAGTAAAGACCACACACTATTGAACTACCCCTATTGCTAAACATAAAAATCTAATGATAAGAAGGTACACCTTTTTAGACAATGAAAAAATGATTCAAAAAACGTCTATTTAAATGAAAAATATACTTTTACGGACAAAATATTTAAATCTATTATACGAGGTGAAAGTCATTATTATCGTTAACAAAATAAAAAGCAACCTCGGTATTGGCAAGCGAGGTTGCTTTTAATAGGGTTCACACGTAGGTGAATATGAAAGAAATAACTGCAAATAAACAATAGCACTTTTTTGCTGGAGATACTATATTTTTCCGTATAAGCATATATATATAAGGTGCACTTTTTATATGTTCTTGTTTCTTTCAACTATCCAAAGAACGCAGTCATATCAACGATGCATAAAAATTTGCATGATTCGGGTAAAGAATCCTTGGTGGAAGCCTACCGCCCCAAGGGTTCTTTTGCTTTCTTACCTCCGTAAATAGAGAATATTGTTAAGAAATGTACTTAAGCTAACGGAGCAGGTTAGTTTAATATTTGGACAATTTATTTTTCTAGGTTTTTCTTAACAATGGATGATTCTTTTTTAACGTGAAATCGCTCTTTTAAAAAGCCCCTTAAATTTCTCTTTATCTTCTGATGTAAATGGTTTTGGCCCCTTTGTACGCTTTCCACTTTTTCGAGCCATTGCACTCAAATAACGTGTTTGTAATAATTGGTCAATGTTTTCATTTGTATAGCTAGACCCATTATGGTGAAGTACCGCACACCCTTTTGCTAAACCTAGCGAAGCAAGACCATAATCTTGCGTAACGATTATATCTCCTTTTTCTGCTAACCTCATAATACGATAATCCGCAGCATCTGCTCCAGAATCAACATAAATGGTTTCCACTCCTGATGGTTGTTCCACATTAGAAAAATGAGAAAAGCTAGTAACAAGGATAACAGGAATTTCAGCATTCGTACCTTCAGAGATAATGATATCT
>DATMFE010000381.1:0-4008 GCA_035556295.1 Ureibacillus sp. | reverse complement strand
ACACCTGGTGGTAAAGTATCTCCCGGAAATAACGTATCATCACCGATCAAATCTCCTTGAATGGATGTTATACCATACGCCTTGATTTCCTCAGCGAATTGAATAAAAGCTTCCTCATTAAGCGTTGGATCTCCGCCACCTTTGATGTATAAATTGCCATGTAATACACCATTCTCAACATTACCATCTACTAAGATCTCTGTTTTGAAGCGATAGGATTCACCTAAAATTTCTAAGGCAGCAGCACCAGAAACGAGTTTCATATTTGAAGCTGGTCGCATTGGATGTTGCCCTCTAAAATCATAAACAACATCACCATTTTCACGATTGCGAATTGTGACGGTTACATGCTCTTTCCCTAAAATTTCATCCACTGCCCATTGAATTTTATTTATACTTTGCTCACTAAGCCCCATATATGTATTCGTAACTCCTTCCATTCGCCAAACCCCTTTATTGTTAGAATATACAGATAATTCATTCTATCAAAAATTGAATTAGAATTATAGATAAATTTCGGAAGGATTTGGATTAAAGCTGTTTGATATGCGTTTCAAAATAAGAATCTAATGCATACATGTTTTTTCTAATAACTAATCTTTTTTAATCACTATGGAATTCTGGGGCACATTCAATTCAGATTCTAATAACCCAATGATTTTTTCTAATAACTAGTATGTTTTTTCTAATATTCTGTTTATTCCTTCTAATAACTATGGAAATTCGTGACACTTTCAATTCAGATTCTAATAACCCTATGTTTTTTTCTAATAACTAGTCTGCTTTTTCCAATATTCTGTTTATTCCTTCTAATAACTATGGAATTTCATGGCACTTTCAATTCAGATTCTAATAACTCGTTAATTTTTTCTAATAACTAATTTGTTTTTTCTAATAATGACTTTATATTTTCTAATAACTACTACCCTATAAAAAAATCATAACCATTCTTCAAAATAAGCAACGACGTCACAACAATAAAGATAATTCGTACATAATTTGTTCCGCGCACTAATGCAAATCTAGTTCCAACAAAAGCCCCAATAATCATCGAAATCCCCATGATGATGCCATATGTAAAATTCACAGCTCCAAGGAATAAAAATGTTATCAGCGCTGCAAAATTACTTGTAAAATTTAGCAACTTAGCATTTCCAGCTGCTTGAATAAAATCAAATCCCATTATGATGAATGCAAAAATAATAAATGATCCGGTTCCTGGCCCTAAAAACCCGTCGTAAAATCCCATCACAATTAACGCACTAATAAATAATATTTTTCTTTTCTTTGTCATTTCTAACCTTTTTTCAATACTGCCCCAATCTTTCTTCATTACTGTATAAATTAATACGACAACCAGCATGATAAAAATGAGCGGTTTAAGTAATTCCGAAGAAATGAAATGGACCGTAATTGCACCAGTCATTGACCCAATAAAAACAAGAGGAACAATCGGCTTTAATAATTTGAAATCAATTTTCCCTGCACGTAAAAATGTCAGCATACTTGTTAAATTTCCTAGAGAAGCTGCAAGTTTATTTGTCGCAATAGCAGCTGCAGGTGGTAAACCTACAAATAATAAAGCTGGTAATGTAATCAATCCACCGCCACCAACAATGGCATTAATAAAGGCCCCTAAAAATCCGAAAATAATTAATATTAACACTACTGAAATATCTAAATCCCCTAACATAAAACCGTCCCCTTTTAGTTACTACTTGAATAGTAACTAATTTAACTTATAATGTAAATAGTTTCTTATAATTGGTATGATGAAAAATAAGATCTCTAATCTGGAGGGGTACCATTGAAAAATTTAATTCAACAATTAAAATATATGAACTTTAACGAATACGAAGCAAAAGCTTACATCTCTCTCGTCAAACTAGGAACTGTTACTGCCTATCAGGTAAGCAAAGACTCTGGTGTTCCACGGGCTCGCATCTATGAAATTTTAGATGTGCTTGTAGAGAAAGGCATTGTCATTAAGGAAGAAATCGATGAATCCATTCAATACTCTCCCTTACCCGTAGATGTATTTTTACAAACTGTACAAAAAAGTTGGACTGAGAACTTTAAAGAGTTGCAGAATTCATTGAAAGATTTGGAAAAAGTCGAAACATTGCCTGCAAATCGAGTAATGACCCTAAAAGAGAAGGACTCTATAATTAGCTATTGTCGGTCTTTAATTAATAAGGCTACTAAACGAATTATTATTTCCATGTGGGATGATATGTACGAGGTTTTAAAAGAAGATTTAGAAGAAGCTGAAAAAAGTGTAGAAGTAAAAGGACTAACAATCCATGTAGAAGAACCGATCAGTCAATTAGAATCTCACCGCCCTACCCAATTTACAGAAACCTTAACGAGTGAACATTGGTTTATCCTTTCCATTGATGCACAAGAAATGATATACGGGCCATCACTAGAAGCGCGCAGTATGGCATTTTATACAAATGATCCCGTTCATATCTATTTGCTTGAAGACTACATTTGGCATGATGTCTTAGTAAATAGAATTGTTAAACGTAGTAATGAAGACCTGGACCAATGGATTTCAAAAGAGCGAAATGTATTCTTTAATATACAAGCAAAAATACAGTAATCAAAAATATAAGGACTTAGTTCTCGATAAACTAAGTCCTATAAATCAATCTTTATTTTTCTATATCCTGTGCTTCGTTTAAAAGCTTTTCCAATTTCTTTTCTACATTCTCGATTCGGATTTCCTGCTTCAAAAAAACGGTAACAAACAATGCAAGAAAAAGTGATATAAGAATGATAATTGCCCAAGGGTTCCCTCCGGTAAAAAATAAACCAATCAACACAATCGTAAAACACCCTAAAAATGCAGCAATAAAGTCTCTCACAATCGAGCCCCTCCCTCACCTTTTAATAGTTTCATATTCTATCATGAAGTAAAGCTCATATAACAAATCAATATGATGAAGAAAATAAACGTTTCTAAATTAGTGAATACAAAATTAGGCTTAAACTTAGAAAATACTCGTACACCTTTTACTAAGCATGTGTTTAACATGAGCATGACGTAATAAATAATAAGAAGGCTGTAAAAGAACATAAGACTTGCCATTAATATTTCATCACTAGTTACAAATGAAATCCCTATAAACAGCGCCCAAATACACCTGAGTATATTTGCAAACGATTCAAATGGAGCTGAAAGAGTTGCCATCAGATAGTTACTAAAGTTTTCATTAATTGAGTTAACTTCCTGTTTTACAATGTATGATATATGACCTGCTTGGAGTGTCATCGTTATAAGGATCATCACTAAGTATACCAATCCAAAGATATTACCTACTTGTATGAATTCGGAATCGAGTAATTTGTTAAATGCCAGTGGAAGAGGAATCCACATTGCATATATGAAAGCCAATATGATATGTAGAAAGGCAAACTCGTTCCGTTTAGCCATCTTTCGAAACGAAAACATTAAATATAGATAAAGAATAACACCGACCCATCCCATAACTTGAGCAGAAATTAACATATTTTCTCCTCGTTTCTTAATTTAATTTAGAGCCAAGCCTCTCCCAAAAAAGTTTGCCGATACAGGCTTCTTCCAATTTCCCTTACCCATACCGATAATTGACCAATATGGTGTATTCTCACTTAACTCTTCACACCATTTATACCACTCTTCCCTTACCGTCCAATTGTATTTAAAGAAACTTTGCAATTAATACCCTCCTTAATTTGATGACAATATGTTACGACAAATGTTTCTATAGTAAACTTCTACATAATAGGTAGCCAATCCTCTATCAATAAATCCTCACCTGATGCTCAGGTGGGTGATCAAATTATCCTTAGCCTTTATAAGAATTTCCCCACCTACTAAATGAAAAAAAGCATCAACCCTTATTGGATTAATGCTTGAATGTATATTTTATTAATTGTTAGCGAAGACACCATCGACTTCAACTGTTTTAAATATATTTATAAATGCATTTTCATCGTGACTTCGGACAATCCTTTTCACTT